>JAEYAR010000048.1 GCA_023404715.1 Bacillota bacterium
CCTTGGCCTCGGTCTGCGCTTGCAGGCGCGCCATCTCCTGGCTCTGCTGCAGCTCTTTATTCTCTTTTTCGAAGCTGACGCCCATCACGTGCACGTCGACGCTGATGACGTGCAGCCCGGTCATCGATTCCACGGATTTACGGATATTTTCTTGGACGTTCTGGCCTACGACCTGAATGGGCATGCCGTAATCCACGACGATCGACACATCCACGGTCACCTCTTCCGCCCCGACCTCGACCTTCACCCCGCGCATCAAGGATGACTTGGCCTTGCCGCTGAGGATGCCGGAGATCGCCGACGGGCCGGACATGCCGGCGACGCCCTCTACCTCGGTCGTCGCGACGCCGACGATGGTGGCGATGACCTCGTTGGCATAGGTGATGATTCCCTTTGCATTCGTATCTTCAACATTTACAGGCAGATTTTCGCTCATGTCTTTATACCTCCTTGAGGATATACTCTAGTATAACAGATTTTTGCCGAAATGACAAATCTCTCGTTCATTTTGTCTGGATTATTTTGATGTTCTCCGCCTTTTCCTGCGTCTCCCGCGTCGCGACATCCAGAATCTGTACGGCCTGCGCGTCGCTGAGCGCGCCGCTCTTCACCACGATGGATACGGCGCCCGGTTTGGCGGAGACGATCACGTCCTCAAAGCCCTTAGCCTTGAGCAGCGTTTCCAGGCCCGTCTCCTTCTCCATGCAGGCGACCAGGGCGAGCTTCTGGGCCTGGGCCTGGGCTATGGTATCCTTTCCGGCGCTCTCGTCTGCGATGATCGCATCGAGCATGCTAATCTCCTGCGCCCGGGTGGTCGTGCGGTCCTGTTGATAGGCGGCAAACGTGTTCTCCTCGCCCGAGGGCGTCGGGCTGGGCTGCGGGCTCGGCCTGGCCCCCTCGATGCGCACGACCGGCACCTCGCCGCTCACCTTCGGGTCCGGCGTAAACCCAAGGCGGTAGTTGACATAGCCGGATACGACGAGCAGCCCAAGCAGGGTCAGCAGCATAGCCGTCTTCTTATCCCAGAAACCTTTTTTCTTTTCCATCCTCTTTCCCTCCTATTGATTGACGTCCCGTTGCAAAACCTCGACCGACGATGCTGGAAGCGAGAGCAGCGTCTGAACCGCCTGAGCGAGCTCGATGCGCACCTTGAGATCCCCGGCGCCGTCGGCGACGACCACCACGCCGCTGGGGCGAAAGGCTGTTTGCCGGGTGCTTTCGCCGAACGCGCCCGCCGTGACGGCCGTTTCCTGCGCGGTGTAGACGATAACGTCCACGCGCCCCGCACCCTGCACCTTGGAAAGCACCGTGCAAAGACGCGCTTCCAAATCCGCCCCCACCGCTTCCCCCGGCGCCTCCTGCCCAAACATCACGCATGCGAGCAACGCCAGCGCGGCGATGCCGAGCAGCCACTCAATTCCGCGGATCGCGCGCAGTTTTTCCCATGCCTCCCTCATGGAGCACCTCCCGACCGGACGTTTTGCACGAATGTCTGTGCCTGCGAAGGGGGCGCGCCCTGCACCAGCAGCGAAAGCTGTGACACCATCATATGTAAGAGCAGCAGCCCGCATACCAGGCGCACGTGCCCACGAAATTTCCCCGGCCCCAGCAGCATCTGACAGAGCGCCGAAAGGCAGCTGAGCACGCACAGGCGCGTGATCAACGATATCAAAATCTCCATCCGATACGCCCCTTTTTTATCTCAGCATGACGGTCATATTGCCCACGATGAGCACCTGCGTGACGAGCAGGAAGAACATCGCGCTGACGCACAGCAGGGCGGAGAAGAGCGCCATGAGGACGTCGCCCAAATCCCCGACGCATGTGACCAGCTGGCTGTCCGCGATGGGCTCCAGCAGCGCCGCGCAAACCTTGAAGATCAGCACCGAGGAGAGCACCTGCATAAGCGGCCCCAGAACCGAGGCGCACAGAAGGATCAGTGCGAAGACGCCGAGCGCGTTTTTGATCAGCAGCGAGCAGCCCACCAGGGTGTCCACCGTGTCGGCGAACATGCCGCCTACGACGGGAACGAAGTTGTCGATCGCGTATTTGGCCGTGCGGATCGATACCCCATCCACCGCCGCGCTGCTGACGCCCTGCACGACCATCACCCCGATGAAAACCGTAAAGCACACGCCCAGCGTCCAGTTCGCCGCGTCCTTGAGCAAGCCGGCGAGCCGGGATAGATGTATGCGATCCGACAGATGGCAGATCGCGGTCACAGCGCCCGCACAGAGTAGCAACTTGAGCGTTACATCCCGGACGATCGTCGTCATCGTGCCGGATGCGGCGATGACCGCCGGCTGCAGCACCGCCGACGACACGCTGCCGCCCACAGCCGCGAGCAACGCCAGCAGCATCGGAAAGATCACCTGCATGGCGTCCGACATCCGACGAATCGCCTGCCCGACCATCTGCGCGCTTTGCGCCAGGTGCGAGAGCACGGGAATGAGCACGAACAGGAAGCAGGCGTACCGGCAAATACCGGCGATGCCGTCCGATGCAAAGGCGTCCCCCATCTGTGCGACCACGCCGCAGAGCACGGCCGGAATCAGGATCTGCATCATGAGCCCGAAAAGGGACGACAGCGCGCGCTTGAGCGCCGCGGTGATTTGATCCAGCGCGCCGGCGGCGTCGAGCGTCTTGTCGCCGCTCGCCAGACCCGCTATGAGGCTTCTGGCGTTCACCTCGCCGCCGAGCATCGACTCGGTCAGGGCGTCGAGCTGAGAAAAATCCAGCCCGGCGAGCACGTTCTCCATCTGCTGGGTGAGCGATTCAGCCTGTCCGACCCCGGGCGATAAAAAAAACAGGAGCAACGCGAAAAGACCGAAAAGCTGCTTCAAGCGAGCACCCCCGTGACGATGTCCATCAGCGATACCACAATCGGGGCGGCGATCGAGAGCACCGCCACCTTGCCGCATAGCTCCACCTTGTCCGCAATGCCCCCGGCCCCCGCATCCCGGCAGGCCTGCGCGCCAAACTGCGCCAGATAGGCGATACCGATCACCCTAAGAAGCGTCGATATATACGCGCCTTCCAAGCCAACCCGGCTTGAAAGGCTATGCATGGCCGTTACCACCCCCTGCACACCGGAGAGGACGCCGAGCATCAAGAGCGCGCCGGCGGCGAGCGAAAGCACGGCGGCCGCTTCAGGCTTGGCCTCGCGCAGCACCGCATACAAAATCGCGGCGGCCAGCCCCAATCCTACCCACTGCGTGACGTCCATACCTCGCGCCCCCGTTCAATACAGCTGAAAAATGCTCTTGACGTTATTAAACAGCTGTGCCACTACGTTGACCACCATGATCAAAACGACCACCAGCCCCGCGACGGACGTGAGCATCGCCATGTCCTCGCGGCCTGTCCGGTTGAGCACCTGGGTGATCACAGAGACCAAAATGCCGATTCCAGCGATCTGAAAGAGCAGATCGACGCTCATACTGCCGCCTCCTTTCCACCGGCCTTACGGCCGCCCTTAAACCCGCCTATAAAAGCAGCAGCACCAGCGCCGCGCCCCCTGTAAGCCCGAGCGTCCGGCATAGGCGAACGTCGTCCGCAAGCCGCTTGAGCGCCTCTTGCTCCAGGCGCTCCAAAGCCCGGGACGCGCCCTCCAGCGCCCGGCGCTGCTGTTCCATCCCGCCCTCGCCGATCATCTCCAGCCACGGCGACAGCGCCTGCAAGTCCGCCTTATGCAAGGGGCGCAGCAAACCCTTGGACAGCCGCTCTGCGGTCGAAAAAAACGCCGTGCGAAACGCCGTGTCCGGGCTTCGCGCCATGGCCTTTCCCGTCTCGCCCAAGAGCGCCTTGGCCGCATAAGCGGCCCCTTTGCCGCCCGCCCCGGCGTTGGCTAACAGCGCGGGCAGCGGCAGGGCGCCGATCAGCACGCCGTCCATGAGCGACGCAAAGGCCGCGCGCAGCGCGCCCAGAAGGCGTACGCGCGCCTTTGCGGCCTCCGCCGCGCCGGCTCCCGCCGCCGCGACGCAGCAGCCTGCGATCAACAATGCGATCAAATGCACGTTAAATCGCCCCCTCCCCGCCTCGCCCCGCCGCATCGTAGCTGCCCATAATCCTTCCTCGCTCCCCAAGCAGCACGTATCCGTCGAAGGCCCGCGCCTCCATGAGCTTCTGAAGCGCTGGCCGACCCTTCAGCGTTTCGATCGAATCCGCATGCGCGCTGGCGAGCACCGCTACCCCACAGCGCAACGCTTCGAGCACGGCCCCGGCGTCTTGCTTGCGCCCAATTTCGTCCGTCACAATCCAATCCGGGTTCATCGCCCGCAGCAGCATCTGCATGGCCTTCGCCTTTGGGCAACCGTCCAGCACGTCGGTCCGGCTTCCGACCGGCATCTGCGGCACGCCATCCGCGACGCCGCATAGCTCCGATCGTTCGTCCGCGACGCATACGTGCAGTCCCCGCCCTTCGGAAAGCTGGCGGATCGCGTCGCGCAGCACCGTCGTCTTGCCGCACCCAGGCGCAGAGAGCACCAGCGTGCTCCTCGGTCTTCCCTGCGGGCTAAAAAGCAAGGGCATAAGGCCGTCCGCCGCGCCGAGCACGGGGCGCGCGATGCGTATACACAGGGAGCTGACCAAATGCAGGCCCGCAATGCGTCCGTCCTGCATCGCCGCGCGTCCGCACACGCCCACACGGTGCCCCCCGCGCACCGTCAAAAACCCCTGGCAAAGCTCATCCTGACGCGCATACAGCGAATGCTCGCAAAGCGCCGCCAAAAAAGCCTGTATGTCCGCCGGTCCCGGGCGCCATTCCAGCACAAACGCACCCTGACGGGCCGTCACCCATTCCACGCTCTGCCCCGCACGCAGGCGTATCTCCACCAGCGCCTGCGCCTGCTCCTCGCTCAAATCTTGCGCGCGCCGCCTGACCGCCGGCGGCATAAAGCGGATCAGGTCGTCCCGCCAGTCGCTCACCGCGCATTCCTCCCCTCCTCCGTTCGCTCTGCCATCGTATGCGCGCTAGCGCCGTTTGATGACGCCTATTCAAACAGCATGAGGCCGAGCGCCCCGTATAGCCCGTAATCGACGATATCCGCGCCGCCGAGTTGATTCGCCTTGCGGAAGGCCCGGATGGCTGCGCTCGTCGCATCGCCATATACGCCGTCCGGGTTGCCGTGGTAAAAGCCGAGCTGTCGCAGCCTTCGCTGCACGGCGCGTACGTGGGCGCATCGGTCCCCGGGCTTCAGCGTGCGCAGGGAGTCGCCCAGCTCGCCGTAGGCGCCTCCTTCGATGATCACCGTCGCCCCGTTCGACACACGCTTATACAGCTCCTCCACATCCTTGTTGTACATGCGGATACATCCGTGGGATGCATTGTACCCGATGGAGTTGGGTTTGTTGGTGCCGTGAATGCCGTATGTGCCCCACGGGACGTTTAATCCCAGAAAGCAGGTGCCGAAACCGCCGGGATCGCCGCTGAACCTGCTGACGATCTTGAATACGCCCAGCGGCGAGGGCGTCTTATACGCGCCTGCCGCAACCGGATAGCGCTTGATCTGTATTTTGTCCTCGTAGAGCGTCAGCGTCATGCGCTCGACGTCAACGACGACGATCTGTTCCGGCGTGCGCGCGTCCGCGTGCCGCACAAAGAGAAAAAGCGCCGAAGCCAAAGCCAGCGCCGCACAAAAAAGAGCTCTTCGACGCATCCCTCATCCCTCCGAAGAGATCGTATGAAGCGCGCATATAAAAAATACGCAAAGCTTTCGCTTTGCGCATCAGGCGGCTCACCTGTGTTTATTTCCCATGCATCCCATCCTTGAGCCGTGAAATCTCCTCGTCCCAATCCCGCTTCATATTATACGCGTGTTTTTTGGCATAGACCTCGGAAAACTCCCCCGGCTCGACGCCATAGCACAAGAGGACGTCTGCGAAATACATCATGACGTCGGCCATTTCCTCCAGAAAACGCGCGCGCACCGCCGCGTCTTCCATAATGGACCCGCTGCCCAACTTTTTCATGATGTCGATCACCTCGCCGCATTCGCCCATCATCCAAAGCATCTGCTCGCGCGCGTGATCCGGGGATACGCCGCCCCACTTTTCCAGGTACTTGTCCTGCAGTTCGCGCTGCATGGCCAGCATATCGCCAAGGGATAGATCCATCGTCCACCGCTCCTTTTTGTTTCATCTTGCCGTCCCCAATGTCCCTTCGATGTCAGCACTCCGCCCTCAGCCGGGCGATCAGGCGTTCCATATGCGCCCTCGCCTGCGAGCTGGATAGCGCCTCCCGCGCCTGATCCGGGACGCCGTCGCCCATGAGGGCGACAAACTGGCTGACTTTGAGCCCGAGCGCCTCCTGCATATCCTGATCCGATCCGCGCGGCGATACCAGGTAATAGCACAGGAGCGAATCCTGCTGGCCGATCCGGTGCGCGCGGTCCTCCGCCTGGCTGTGCACCGCCGGCGACCAGTCGAGCTCACCGAAGACCACGCATGTGGCGCGTTGCAGGTTGAGCCCGGCCGCCGCGCGAAGCGACACGCAGCACAGGCCCGCCTCGCCCGACATGAACGCCCTTGCCGCCGCGTCTTTTTGGTCCTGCGTTTCCCGCCCGGTGATGAAGACGGGATGATAGGCGTGCAGCTCTTTCCGATAGCGGTCCATCACCTGATGGTGATGAGCGAAGAGCAGCACGCGCTCGCCGCCGTCGAGCAGCGCGCGGACAAAGGCCGCCACGAACGGCGCCTTCGCGAGGCCCGTCGCCTGGCGTTCGCCCTGACAGACCTGCTCTTCGAGCAGCGCGCGCTGCGATGCGTCCAGCGTTTCGTCGTTCAACCGCCTCGCCTTCTCCCATACCGCCTTCATCACGCCCTTGTACAGCGCGTCGTCCGCGTCGATCTCCTGCACCAGCCTGCGCTTGGGCGGCAGCTCCGAAAGCACCTGTTCCTTTGTACGCCTGAGCATCAGGCCCTCTCTTCGCAGGTGCTCTCCCAACAGATCCGGCTTTTGCACGATCGCATTGCCGTAGCCATAGCACCATTCGCGCGTAAAGCTCTCCCAATCCCCCAGAAAATGATAGTCCAGGATGTTCACGACGTTCCAGATCTCGCCGCCCTTGTTGTAGATCGGCGTTCCCGAAAGCCCGATGACGTGCTCGCAGCTGCCTGCAAGCAGGCTGGCGGCTGAGTACTTCTCCGTGCCCGCGTGGCGCAGCTCCTGTATTTCATCGAAGATGACCGACTGCATGCAAAGCTTGGGCAAAAACGTCTTCCAGCCGCGCAAGAGCAGGTAATGCACGATATAAATATCCGCGACGGGCAACGCATAAGGCGTAAGCCCTTTGATGACGTGTACACGCACGCCGCCCGGCAGCTTGAGAAAACGCTTGATCTCGCGTTCCCAATTACGCACCAGGTGCGACGGCACGACGATCGCCGCGGGAAGCATGCGCGTCGTAGCAAGCCAGGCGATCGCCTCCACGGTCTTTCCCAGCCCCATCTCGTCCGCGAGCAGCACGCGCGGATTGGCGAGCAGCCAGGCCAATCCCTCCTGCTGAAAAGAACGCAAGCTGCCCTCAAAATACGCCTCGGGCGGCGACGCCGTCTGAGGCATCTGCTGCGCCCGTAAACGCTCGACTGCATAGGCCTGTGCCTGCCTCAGCGCCTCTTCCCAGCGCCTAGCATCCCGCTCGGCCACGCGCAGCGGATAGCGCAGCATCAGCCAATTGAGCTCGCCCACGATGCGCCGGTGCGCCGTAAAGCGCGCCTCGCCGCGCCCGTGCCCGTCGCAGCCGGGGAACAGGCGCTTGGCCATCTCCGTCACGCAAGGCTCGCCCTTTATCGTCCAGCAGCGGCTGCGCCTGTTGTAGCTCAGCGTACCGTAATAATGCTTCGCGTCGCCTACCCTTTGCAGGTAAGCGGGGTAAAAGGTCTCGTCTGCGTCCCTCTCGCTCATGGCAGGCTGATCCCCCACTGTTTGCTCAGGCTCACCACGCGAAGCGGCTTTCCGCCGACGCGCAGGGGCAGGTTTGCGCTGCGCTGCACGACGAGCACGAGCCCTTCGATCTCGTCGCTCTGAGCATAGCGTGCCAGCTGCCCCAATAACGCGCTGCGCGACGGTTTGCCGCACTTGATCTCGATGCCGACTTTGCCGCATAAAAAGTCGATTCTCCTTCGCATGCCCAGGTTCGCCTCATGGAAGGCGGGCAAACCCGCCGCTTCAAGCGCCGCGGCCACCTGTTCGTGCAGCTGTGCCTCGCTCTGCCAGGGGGTCGTGCGAAGCACGGATACCGCCTCGACGATGCGCTGTATATCCTTCATACGCAGCCCCTCCCCTCCATCGCTTTTGACCTATTCGCCATTTTAGCACGGTCTGTGCGCGCTTTCAACCGTCTTTCACACTTTTTCGCGCGTACCAAAGCCCCTTTTTCCCACCTAGACCTTGCAACAAATGCTATTTTGAGGTATGATGATCATATTCAAACGCAGTATCTTCATTGGAAAGGGGATTCCTACATGCCTCGAATCCGACACCTGGTTATCTCCCTGTTCGTCATCCTGCTGTCGCTCTCGTTTGCGGCGTGCGCCTTCGCCGAATCCGCAATTAAAAAAGCCGAACCGGCCGTAAAGACAAACAAGAATTCATACACCATCCGTCCGGGGATCGACACGCAGATAGAGTTGACGCTCAGCATGCCCGGCTTCCTCACCGTGCGCACGCTCGACGCCGAGGGCAATGAGCTTGAAACATTGGTTACGGATGCCGAGTACGCCAGCGGCGACAGCAGCTTTTACTGGAATTGCGTGATGCAAGACGGGAAGACGCTCTACGCACAGGGAAAATACCAGCTCGGCTTTACCCTGCGCGACGAATTCGGCAACGTCTCCAAGGAAAAACGCGTAAACGTCGAAACGGGCGTGCCGCGTCCAAGCGTTACCAACGTGGTCTTCAGCAACGAGAACGCCAAAAAGCCCTGGACGTTTACAGCCGACCTCTCGATGGACGGCTCCGTCCGTCTCGATATCTTCAATGCCAACGATCTGGAAAACCGCCTCTACGAAATCGAAGGCATCGATAAGGCGAAGGCTGGCAGCGTTACCCTCGCATGGGACGGCAAAATCGTCGAGAAAGAAGACAACAAGGTCATCGATACGTACACGCTGCTGCCCGGCGACTACGCCGTGCGCGTCGTCCTGACAGATAAGGACGATGAAGAAAGCGAGGACGAACCGGTTCTCATTACGGTCGTCGCCGATCAAAACAGCACGCCCTATATCACCGGCACGGAACCGGAAATCAAAAGCACGCCCGAGCCGCGGGATGAAGAAGAGCCGGCCGGCGAAGATGCAGACGGCGACGATGGGGACGAGGCGGATACGGACGACGGCGAAGAACCCAAATCGAAGCCCTCCGCCTCCGATACAAGCGATAAGTCGGAGGACGACCGGACCCTTGGCAAGGCGATTAAAAATGACGTCAACGTCCGCGCCAAACCTTCGACCAAGAGCGTGCGCATCACCCGCCTGCAACGCGGCGACACCGCGACGATTCTCGATACGGTAACCGGCGACGACGGCGAAGAATGGCATTATATCCACACGCGCGGCGGCGACGAGGGATATGTGCTGGGCAGCTTAATCGAAATTCAGTGACATAAAGATCAAAAAAAGCAGCGTCCCGGTCCATTCAATCGGGCACGCTGCTTTTTTTCGTGTAGATCAGTCTGCGGCGACGTACGCGTAGACATATGCGCTTGCGGGCTTGATCCCCCGCTCACGCCAGGTCGTTTCGATTTCTTCGTCCACCGTCGTACTCAGCTCGACCGTGCTGCCGGGGTAAACGCTGAGGAAATTGGGCGACAGCGTATCCACAAAGATGAGCTTGCCCTCCGCATCGTAAAGCGTGTAGACGATCATCATATTTCGAAGCATGTCGGCCTGATCGTTCGTGATCGCGGCCGTGATGGTCGTCATGTACTCCGTGTCCGACAGCGCCATCTGCGAAAAGCTTCCCGCGCAGTTGACATATACGATCGAGCCTGCGGAGGCCTCGCGCGCAGAGAGGTCGAACTTGAAGCTCGCCAGCGCGTCGGGCGCGTCGAGGTTCGTGTATTCGCGGACGACCGCCCGCTCGCCCGGGCCGAGCACTGCGGGATAGAACGCATAAACGCTCGTCTGATAGATCGTCTGGCCTTCGGCGTCGTAGAATTCGAGGTTGCCGCTGTCCAGCAGAATGGGCACATCCCCCGTATTTTCAATCTGTGCAAAATAGTAGGCGTAATGGGTGTCGTAATACGAGTAGGTCTGCGCCATCTGCTGTGTAATCGTCGCTTGCCCCGCCGCCAAAGCGCAGGAAGCGCCCAGCATCACAAGCAGCGCAGCGCCCAGAGCCGCCAGTCCTTTTTTCATCGGTTATCGTGCCTCCTCTTTTCTTTCATCAAACCGGGATTCTAACACTATACCACAAATGAAACCAAAACTGTAGCCCCGAAATAAAATAACAGATCATACCGGGCCGGCGCCGCGTCCCCGCGCGATCAGCAGGGCGCTGTTGGCGGCGATCGCAGCGCGTATTTCCGCTTCCTCCGCCTTGCGCAGGCGGGCGATCGCGCGTATCGTGCGCGCCAATACGAAGGGCAGCATCCGCTCCTCCCCCGTCTCAGCCCCCGCCGCCCAGAGAACCGCTTGAAAGCCGTCCGTTTCGACCAGCAGGCGCGAGAGCGGCGCGCGCAATGCGAGAGCCTGCACGGCCGCATTGCGTTCCACATCTGGCCCCACGGTAAAATAGCAATCCTGCTCCAGATAGGCGTCCAGATGTTCCAGGCACGAATACCAATGCACGATGAACGGCAGACGGTAAGGACGGATGATCCGCGCGATGCGCGCCTCTTCCCCCTTCGTGTGCAATATGACCGGTTTGCCGGTCGAGACGGCGGCGTCGAGCTGCAGCTCAAAGGCGCGCTGTTGCACATCTAGCGGCACGCTGCACCAGGCGCTGCAAAGGCCGATCTCGCCGACGCATACCCCCTGCCCGAAGTAAGGCAGCATGTCCTCCGCCCGGTAAGCGTCCGTATGCCAAGGATGCAGGCCGTATGTCGGCAAGAGCCAATCTTCGCCCTCGACGAGGGCGCGCAGCTGCTCTGCCTCCGGCGGACAGGTCGCGCATAGGAGCGTCACGATCCCCGCTTCCTTGCGCACAGCCCGCTCTCTCGCACTCCCTATATGCGCATGCATATCGTAAAGCAATCATCCCGCCCCCTTCGCCCCAGCGCAGGGTTCTTCCGCCCGCCACAGCGCCTGATGCGACTTGATGCAGCGGTAGATTTGCGCGCGCATTTCGCTTTGCGCGTATAACCACTCCCGCGTGCGTATCTTCCGCTTCACCTCAAAGACGCCGGCCACGCCCGCCGGAGAACAGCCGAGAACCAAAATACGGTCAGAAAGGTACAGCGCCTCGTCGATGTCGTGCGTGACCAGCAATGCGGTCTTGCCCCATTCCCCGCGCATCGCAAGCAGCCAATCCTGCATATCGCCGCGCGAAATCACGTCCAGCGCCCCGAACGGCTCGTCCAGCAGCAGGATGTCCGCGTTACACAGCGACGTGCGCAGGAATGCGGCCCGCTGGCGCATCCCGCCGGAGAGCGCGCTGGGATAGAGGTTTTCGCACCCGGCCAGGCCGAACGCCGGCATTCGCTCAAGCGCGCGTCTGCGCGCCTGCACCTGCGTTCCGTGCAGCCTTCCGTAGAGGCAGACGTTCTTAAGCACCGTCAGCCACGGGAAGAGCAGGTCGTCCTGCGGCATGTAGGCAAAGCGCTCGGATCGCCCGCTTATCTGCCGTCCGTCCACCCAAATCGAGCCGGCTTGCGGCGAAATCAGGCCGGCAATCAGGTTGAGAATCGTCGATTTCCCGCAGCCGGACGGCCCGAGCAAGGCCACCAGCTCGCCCTCTTGCACGTCGAAGGAAATATCCCGCAGGATCTGCCGATTCTCGTAGGCGAATCCCAGCCCCCGCACGCCAAGCTTCGCGCTCATTGCGCCCGCTCCGGTAAAAATGCGTTGGTGTAGCATTCCTTCGCGTCGATGGGCGCGTCGATCACGCCGTATTCCAACAGGAAATCCGTATAACGGTTCCACACCTCGTCCCTCATCATCCCCCACTGCGGCGCATCGTCCTGATACTTTCCGGCCAGGTACGCCTGTGAGCGCGAGAGCAGTTCCGGGCTGTAATCCGGCGCATAACGGCTCAGCAGCGCCGCGCTTTCCTCCGGATGCTCGATCGCATACCGATATCCCTGCTCTGTCGCTTTCAGGAATGCCCGCAGCATTTCGGGCCGCTCGCCGATCGTTCTATCGTTGGCGATGAGCACAGGCGTATAGTAATCCAGCCGCTCATCCAACGCGCGCAGCTCCATATAGTGGATCGGGAAATCGGCCAGCGCACATTTGACGTTATCCCATCCTTCAAAAAACCATTCGATGTCCACGCTGCCGGCGAGCGCTGCGAAGCCTGCGCCGTCCGATATCACGCGGTTTAACCGGGCAAAATCCGCGCCGGCGCCGGACATGACGGCCTTTAAAACGGCTTCCTCGCCCGGGCCGCCCCAGCCCGCATACGTCTTTCCCTCAAATTCTTTCACGGAAGTGATCTGCTTATCGGCGTAGGTAGCAAAACCCGACGTATTATGCTGAATGATCGCCGCAATGGCCTTGACAGGCAGCGGGTCTACGCTCGTGCGCGCGATGGTCACGTCCTCCTGATAGCTGACGCCGATGTCGCCCTTACCGACGGCGATCAGCGTCGCCGTGGCCCCCTCGGTGGGCTCGACGATCGTGACATCCAGGCCGGCATCCCGATAATAGCCCTTGTCTAGGGCGACATACATGCCGGTATGGTTGGTATTGACGACGTAATCGAGGATCACGGTCACGGGCGTAAGCGAATCCGCCTGCACTGCGGCCGCAGGAAGCAGCAGCAAGGCCCAAAATAGCAATAACGCTTTCTTCATAGGTCATTCCTCATTTCTCCTGTTTTTTCAGGTAGGGCAGGCAAACGCGTTGACATATCTGCACCGCTCCGTTCATGAAAAGGCTGAGTAGCACGATCACGACGACGCAGGCGAACGCGCGGTCGAGCATGTATCCGTTTTTGACGCGCAGCAGGTAATACCCGAGCCCGGCCTGCGAACCGATCCACTCCCCTACGATCGCCCCGCTGACGCTATATGTCGCCGCAACGCGAAGCCCTGAAAAGAGCGAAGGCAGCGCGGCGGGCGCCTTGACCTGCGCATATACCTGCCAAGGCCGCGCGCCGTACGTTTGCAGCAGATGGATATATCCCGGTTCTACCTGTGCCATCCCGTCCGTAAAGCTCACCACGATCGGGAAAAAGCACATGAGCACGACGGTCAGAATCTTCGGCAGCATGCCAAATCCAAGGTATATGATCAATATCGGCGCCAACACGATCATCGGTACCGTCTGCGTCACGACGAGCACGGGATAGACGCTCGCCTTGACCGCCGGGCAGGCATCCATCAGCATGCCCAAAGCGAGCGCCAGGGCCAGCGCGATGGCCATGCCCAGCGAGGCCTCGGCCAGGGTGACCGCCGCATGCTCCAGCAATGCCGGTCCCTGTGTCCAAAGCGCAAGCACCACATTGGACGGCGCGGGCAAAACGTATAGCGGTATGCACAAAATGCGCACGCATGCCTCCCAAATCGACACTAGCGCCAAAAGACCGACGGCTGCCGCTACATGACGTCTCTTCTTTTTCAAAGTCCTCCTCCCTCCAGAAACAGAGATAAAAAAACAGCGTACCCCCACACGGATACGCCCGGCACAAGTGCCCCGTATGCTCCCTGCGTTGGCATTATCCAAATCAGGTTCGTCGGGTCGAAGTTGATGACTTCCTCTCAGCCTGCTTCACAAGCTCCCCGTTTACGATGTGTATTATAAGCTAAGCGCAAGCGCTTGTCAAGACAAATGCCGGGCTTTTAGCCCGGCAGCGTCCATACCTATTCGGCCCCTTCATTTTTCATTTCGACTTTTCTGCGTTCATACAACGGTTTGGGTTCCTCGGGTTCGGACGCATAAAGCGTATCGTGGATAAAGCCCGCCGTCGCACGGAAGCAATCGATCATGATCGGGTTAAATACGCCGCATTCTCCGTCCAAAATCATGCGCACGGCCTCGTCGTGGCTGTACGCCTTTTTGTAGACGCGCACGCTCACCAACGCATCGTATACATCCGCCAGGGCGACCACCTGCGCCCAAATCGGAATCTGATCTCCGACGAGGCCGTCGGGATATCCGCGCCCATCCCAGCGCTCGTGATGGTAGCGGCAGATATCGTAACAATACAGATAAATATCGCTTTCGCGAAGCCGCGGAACGCTCTCCAAAATCTCGCAGCCACGGATCGTATGCTCCTTCATGATGGCGAACTCTTCCGGCGTTAGCCTGCCCGGCTTGTTGAGGATGTAGTCCGGTATGGAGATTTTGCCTACGTCGTGCATGACGGAGGCGTCCGTGATCAGAGAAATCTGGTTCTCCTGCAGACCCAGCTGCGGATAATGGCGCAGGATGTATTGCAGCAGCACCGACGTCAGGCTGCGAATGCGCTTGACGTGCTCGCCCGATTCGCAGTCTCTAAATTCGATGACCGTGGACAGCGTATCGATGAGGACGCTATTGGTTTCCTGAATCTTTTGAGCCTGCGTCTCCAACTGCCTGGCCTGCTCATCGAGCGCGATGATCTGCTCATCTACGACATGCTTGAGCTGCTCTCTGTTTTCGTACAGCTCGATGACATTGCTAATACGGCGGCGGATGAACTCCGGCATAAAGGGTTTGTTGATGATATCTACCACGCCCAGCTCGTATCCGCGCCGAAGCGTTTCATCGGAGTTTTCCGCCGTAATCAGAAATACGGGCGTGGTCTTCGTCAGCCCGCTCACATTGAGCGCCTGCAACACCGCAAATCCGTCCATCACCGGCATGACGATGTCTAGGAGAATCGCCGCGATGCCGTCCGGATGCGCATCGAGCAGCCGCAATGCCTCCTGGCCGTTCTCCGCCTCAAGGATGGCGTATATTCCATTGAAGGCTTCACTGAGCAATGCCCGGTTCAGCTCAACGTCATCCACGATTAAAAGGGCTTTTTTCTTATGCACCGCGCACCCTCCCTTCGGCGATTGATCCTTCGTATCCGCTCTTAGCGCATTCATCGTTTATTCCCCGCCTTTTGCGTGATTCGCCTCAGTCCTCCACCCGGCTCAAGCAAGATACGATTTTTTCGTATTCCTCCTTGGTCAATTCAAACAAGGTGGATATGGATTCGTATTGCCCTTGGCGAACCGCCTGTACGAGGTCGCCGCTCGTTTCATACAGCCGCACAAAGCCCAAATTGGCCGAAACGCCTTTGAGGGTATGCGCCGTCGTCTCGACGGCCTCATAATCGCCCTCGGCGACAGCCGTGTTTAGCTTTTCAAACGTCGTATCCTGCGGGAACTTTAGCATAAATTTCTTTAGCAATGCCCTGTTCCCTGAAAACCGGTGCAGCGTGCCCTGCACGTCCGCGCATAGCTCTTCGAGCGCATGATCAAACAGCATCGTTCAAAACCTCTACTTTTGTTCAGTCCAATCAAACTTAGTTTACCATATAAAGAAGCAATGTTCAACAGGGCGGCGTAAAATTCGCTTCATTTTACGGGTTATTCCCGATTTTATGTGCGATTTATGAATACATATCATGATTTAAAAATATTTTGATTTTTCCCCTTGACCCAATCACATCATCGTTATATAATATGAGCAGATGAGAAAAGGTCCGCCTCTTCCATCCGAATAACGGCACCATGCATTCAACGGCGCCGGCTATCATAGAAGGGAGAACAGAAAATGAAAAAGCACTTTAAGCTCGTCGATCTCGACTGCGCAAACTGCGCCGCAAAAATGGAGGACGCCATCCGTAGGATAGACGGTGTAGAGAGCGTTACCGTCAGCTTTATGTCGCAAAAGATGACCCTGCAAGCCCCGGACGAGCGGTTTGACGCGGTGATGGGCCAAGTCGTAAAGGCCTGCCGGCGTATCGAGCCGGATTGCACCATCGTTTTATAGTATACGGCGGGAATAAAAAGGGTACGCATAAAGGAGATCCCCTTTATGCATCCTCAATCCATCGAAAGCGAGGCGACGCTTCATGACTTACAAACAAAAAAAGATGCTCGCGCGTATCTTCATCAGCGCCCTGATGCTCGTATCTGGCGCGCTTCTTCCGCTAAAAGAGGTGCTGACGGCGGCGCTCTTTCTTATCTCCTATGCCGTGATCGGATGGGATGTACTCCTCAAAGCCGTACGCAACATCCGTAACGGCCAGGTATTCGATGAAAATTTTCTCATGTCCATCGCGACGCTCGGCGCGCTCGCTCTTGGGGACTATAAAGAAGCCGTCGCCGTCATGCTCTTTTATCAGGTAGGCGAATGGTTCCAGAGCTATGCCGTAGGCCGTTCCCGCAAGTCGATCTCCGCGCTCATGGATATTCGGCCCGATTACGCCAACGTCGAGCGCGACGGCGCGCTCGTCCAGGTGGATCCTGAAGAGATCGTGATCGGCGATGAAATCGTCGTAAAACCCGGTGAAAAGGTACCGCTCGACGGCATCGTGACGGACGGCGCCTCCTCGCTGGATACCGCCGCGCTGACGGGTGAATCCCTGCCTCGCGAGGTCGCGCAAGGCGACAACGTCATCAGTGGCTGCATCAACCTTTCCGGCCTGCTGCGCGTTCGCGTCACGCAGCCCTTTGGCGAATCTACGGTATCCAAAATATTGGATCTTGTAGAGAATTCCAGCAGCAAAAAGGCAAAGGCTGAGAATTTTATTACAAAATTCGCACGCTACTACACCCCCGCGGTCGTCATCAGCGCGTTCGTGCTCGCCGTACTGCCGCCCCTCCTTCTCGGCGGCGGTTGGGTCGACTGGATCAGCCGGGCGCTGACTTTTCTGGTCATCTCCTGCCCCTGCGCGTTGGTCATTTCGATCCCGCTCAGCTTTTTCGGCGGCATCGGCGGCGCGTCCAAGTGCGGCGTGCTCGTGAAGGGAAGCAATTACCTAGAAGCGCTCTCCCACGCGGGCATCGTCGTCTTTGACAAGACGGGCACGCTCACGCAGGGCACCTTTCAAGTGACGGCCGTGCATCCGGACGAGGTTTCCTCCCATGAGCTGTTAGAGCTCGCAGCGCTCGCCGAGAGCTATTCCGATCACCCCATCTCCCGCTCCCTGCAGGAGGCCTGCCCGGCGGCGCTGGACCGCAGCCGCGTGACGGACGCGCAGGAAATACCCGGGCATGGCGTAAAGGCGCGCATCGACGGGCGCACCGTCTGGGCGGGCAACGGCAAGCTGATGGACCGCGCGGGCGTCGCGTGGCGCGAATGCCATCGGACGGGCACCGTCGTCCACGTTTCGGTCGACGGCGAATACATGGGGCACGTCGTCATTTCCGATCAGATCAAGCCCGATGCCAAGGAAGCCGTCGCGGCGCTCAAAGCGGCCGGGGTCCGCAAGACCGTCATGCTCACCGGCGATTCCAATCAGGTCGGGCAGGCAGTCGCCTCGCAGCTAGGCGTGGATGAGGTGCATGCACAGCTGCTTCCGGCGCAAAAGGTGGAGCAGGCCGAACGGCTTTTGCAGGAGAAACGCGCTCGCGAGCAGCTCGTCTTCGTCGGCGACGGCATCAACGACGCGCCCGTGCTCTCCCGCGCGGATATCGGCATCGCCATGGGCGCGCTCGGGTCCGCGGCAGCGATCGAAGCGGCGGATATCGTGCTGATGGACGACAAGCCCTCCAAGATCGCTTCCGCCATCCGGATTTCACGCAAGACGCTGCGTATCGTCCGCCAAAACATCGTCTTCGCGCTCGGCGTCAAGGCCGTCGTGCTCGTACTCGGCGCGCTGGGGATGGCCAACATGTGGGCCGCCGTCTTCGCCGACGTCGGCGTATCCGTCATCGCCATCTTGAATGCGACGCGCGCCCTGCATGTAAAGGGCCTTTGAAAGACGCCGCGCCCGCTTTCCTAAGATCGGGCGCGGCGTACTAAATGGCATCACTTTTTTCCGCGCAGATACCGGCGTATGTCCGCTTCGTCCTCCCGCTCCAAATCGCGCGAGCCCGCCTGGCGCTCGATATGATGCCTGAATTCATGGCGCAATACGTCCCGCAGGTGTACTTTCAGTTCCTCCGGCGCGCAGTTACCGTAAACGCGCAGAAAAGAACCGTAGTAAATCACGATACGGCTGCCCATCGCGCCGCTGTGCTGGTATTCGCCCATCGTATACAGGTCGTTTGCGCGCGCATGCTCGCTCAGGCGGCACTGGCCGGATACGATGACGCCGCCGTTCAGGCCCTTATATAGCTCCTCCGGGAGCTCGTCCGCTACTTCGTCGAGCATATCCCGGAACTGTTCCTGTGTGACCATGCCTTCACCTCCGATGCGTATAGGTTCATTGTAGCATGCCCCAGCATCGATGTATAGAGGTCACCGTTCGTTCCCCAATGTTTCACAATTTGCCTTTATACGTTCATCCTCCCTTCACAGTTTCAGGGTATACTCCTATACAACAACAGGAGGTGATCCCATGAAAGCATTCGCCGCGAGATTCGCGCTTCATTTTCCCAATCTGTATCTTTTGCTCACAGCCCTCGAATCTAGCATCGGCACGTCGTACCTGCCGCTTCCCGCTTTTTTGCGCGCGCGCCGCTAAAGCGCCCAATGAGGCTTTTCGCCTTTTTACATAGATTCAATGCGGGCGGTTCTATCAAGAACCGCCCGCAGCAGCATGTCAAAAAAGTCTTCCATACCGGAGGGCTTTTTTGGTATAATAGTAGTGGGTGATAATGATGCTGAAAAAGGAACAGAAGCAGCGGCAATCTGTTGAAATGTTGTGTACGGACATGGTGGTGCCGAAGAATCATTTGCTGAGGAAAATTGATGCAGCAGTCAATTTTGATAGGATTTACGAAATGGTTGAGCCGTTGTATTGTAAAGACAACGGACGACCCAGCATCGATCCCGTTATGCTGTTCAAGCTGGTGCTGATTGAGCATCTGTATGGGATACGTTCCTTGCGACAAACCGTCAAGGATGCAGAGGTCAATGTTGCGTATCGGTGGTTCA
>JAEYAR010000073.1 GCA_023404715.1 Bacillota bacterium
CGTCATGTCGTAATAGCCGTGCTCGCAGTCCAGCAGCAGGTAGTCGTATCCGCACCGCGCCAGCAGCCTCACCAGGTTGGGCACGTACAGCTCTGATAGCATGATCCCGTACACCGTCTCCCCGGCCGTCAATCGCGCCTTCATTTCGGCTTGCGTCTTCATCACCTTCCATATGCTTCTCTTCCTGCTTCTCGCAGCTTTACCGCGCGCTCAACACGCTTTCCCGATAGTAATCCACGTAATATTGCAGGTACTCCTGATAGCCCAGCTTGTCGAGCTCCTCGTAGTACATATTCATTTCGTCCTGCGTGATCGCCCGCGCCCCGGTGACGAACTTTGCGGTCTCGGACTCCACGTAGGAATTGATGACGCTCTTCAAATCGACGATGCGGTTGTTGACCTCCTGTGAAAAGAAGACGATGTTCGGATAGGGGCTTACGTAGTACGGCTTGAGGTTTTCGACCACCGTCGCGTAGTGGCGGAAGTCGAGGCTATCCAGCGACCATACGCGTTCGTAATCCGTGCCCGCCATGTCGGCGACCGCCTCGAAGAAATGCCGGATATCTCCCAACTGCACGCCCGTGAAGAGCATGATCTTCTGTTGGCGATACATGTTCTCCATGCCGCCGTAGCGGTTATCCTTGTCGTTCAGGATGTCGTCATAGACGATCCAGTTGCTCGCGTCGTCCCAGCGCCAGCCGCTGGTCATGCCGTAGGTGTCCACATCCGAACCCGCCATCGGTCCGTAGAAGGCCAGCGTCATGCCCGTCTCGTTAAAGAAGAAGTCGAGCAGCTTGCAGCAAAGCTCTGGATACTTCGTATCCGCCGAGATGGCCCAGCGGTTCACGGTCAGCGCGTTGCCGTTGTTCGGCCAGATCTGCTTGTCGTTTAGCTCGCTCGTGAGCGGGCGGGGCGAATCCCAGTCCATGAACACCTCCGTGCTGGCGGACCACGGCGCGTTCGTGTATGTGCCCGCGAGCCCGAGCGCGACGTTCGCGTTCACGGCGATGTTGTCGAGCGAATAAAAGTCGTGCGACATCAGTTCCTCCGCATACAGCGTATGCATCGTCTCGAGGTAGGCGTCATATACCCCTCTATCGCCGTAGGGGAAGACCACCTTGCCGTCCCGCAGCGCCGGGGAGAGCCCCTTGGCGTCGTTCGTAATCCATCCATATGCTGTGAGCAGGATCATGCAAGGGTTGTTCGTGTTGTAGCCGCCGTTAAACGGCACGGCGCCCTCGTAAGCCGCCTTAAAGGCGCGCATCACGTCGAGGAACTCGTCGACCGTCCTGGGCATAGCAAGCCCCAGCTCATCCAGCCATTTGGAATGGATGAAGTAACCCCCCGTGCGCGTCTCGTCGTTTGGATCCGATATCTGCCCCATGCCGTAGATGTGCCCGTCCGGCGCGGTCACACTCCGCCTCCACTCCGGATGCCCGGCATACAGCGCCGCCAGGTTGGGCATGCATTCGTCGATGTAGGCGTCGATCGGCAGGAGCATCTGCTCCTCCGCGCCGTAGGTGACCAGATCGGCGGCGGTGAGGTTCATGTTGATGATGATGTCCGGCAGGTCTCCCGAGGCGAAGGCGAGGTTTTTGTACTCCGTCGCGTCGCGAACCTGCTCGATGCGAAAGTCGATGTTGTGGAACCGGCGAAAATATTCCCATAGCCAGATGTCCTCCGCGTCGCCCTGCGTGGCGGCTTGCGCGATGACCACGTCCAACGTGACCCGCTCGCCGGGATTGACCATGGGCGCGTCGACGCCGTCGCTTTCGAGGTTCAGCCAGTCGGGCGCCTGCGCCAGCGCGCTCGCCCCGAGCGCCAGGCACATCGCGAGCGCCAGAATCCCGGACATCGTCTTTTTCATGGATAGACCCTCCTCTTGTTTTATATGGACCGGGATATCCCCGGCCGGATACAAATCGCGCTCAGCCCTTGACCGACCCGATCATAACGCCCTTGACAAAGTACTTCTGGACAAAGGGATAGACGCACAGCATCGGCGCGCTGGCGATGAAGATCAGGGCGTACTTCATGGCTTCGGCCATGTAGGCCTTCTGGGCGGCGGCGGCGATCGCCTCCGTGTCGCCGTCGAGCATGACGTTTGCCAGCGCCATCTCGTTGGAAATCAGGATGTTGCGCAGCACCAGCTGCAGCGGAAAGTAATCGGACTTGCGCACGTACAGCAGTGCGGAATAATAGCTGTTCCAATGGCCCACGGCGTAAAACAGCGCCATGACCGCGATGATGGGCGCGGCGAGCGGCGCCGCAATGCGCAAGAACGCCCGCAGGTCGGAGGCGCCGTCGATCTCCGCCGATTCATACAGCTCCTCCGGAATGGTGTTTGAAAAAAACTGCCGCGTGACGATGAGGTTCCAGCAGTTGACGCCCGCGCCGATGATCAGCACCCAGGGCGTATTGAGCAGGTTCAGGCTCTTGATCTGAATATAGGTGGGGATCATGCCGCCGCTGAAATACATGGTAATGAAGAAATAGCCCATCAGCAAGCCCCGGCCCGGCAGTTGACGCTTGGAGAGCACGTACGCCGCCGGAATCGTCAGCGCCAGATTGTACAGCGTGCCCAGCACCGTATACACGATCGTGTTGCGATAGCCGATCCACACGCTCGCCTCCTTGAGCACATTGCGATAGGCGGTCAACTGAAAGCCCCGGGGCAAAAACATGACCTCGCCCTTGACGACCGCGTTCGGCTCTGATAACGAGGCGATCAGCACGAAGTACAGGGGGTAGAGCATGACCAACGTAATGACGAAAAGCAATGCGCCGTTGATCCAATTGAAGATACGATCCGATCTGCTCAGCTTCATGCGCTCACCTCACCATAGACCTACGGACGTAATCCGCTTGGAGAGTTGGTTAACCCCTACGATAAACAGCGCGTTTACCACGTTGTTAAACAGCCCGATCGCCGCCGAATAGCTGAACTGACCGCCCTCGATGCCGATCTCGTACACATAGGTCGAGATGACGCGGGACGCCTCCAGATTGAGCGGGTTTTGCAGCAAAAAGATCTTTTCGAACCCGACCGAAAGCACGCGGCCAGCGCTCAGGATCAGCATCGTCATGACCGTCGGCATGATGCACGGCAAGGTCACATGGCGGATGATGCGCAGCCTGCCCGCGCCGTCGATGCGCGCCGCCTCGATCAGCTCGGGCGATACGCTCGAGAGTGCCGCCAGGTAGATGATGGTATCCCAGCCCACGTTCTGCCAAATGCCGCTCCACACATAAATGCTCGAAAAATAGCGCGGCTCCGTGATGAAGTCCATGCGATCAAGGCCCAATGAGACGCGCAGGTTGTTAAACAGGCCGTTCGTGTACTGCGTAAAGAGCAGCACCATCGAGCAGAGCACCACCACTGAGACGAAGTGCGGCGCATAGCTGACCATCTGCACGTACTTTTTGAAGCCCTTGCTCGCCACCTCGTTCATCATCAGCGCCAGCAGCACCGCGCAGGGAAAGGTCGCCAGGGTATACAGGCTGATGCGCAGCGTATTGGCGATGATGCTCCAAAATCCGGAGTAGGAGAAGAAGCGCGCGAAGTGCTGCAAGCCCACCCAGTCGCTGCCCCAAATGCCCTTGGATGGCCTGTAATTGCGAAAGGCGATCTGCAGGCCATAGATGGGGACGTAATGGAAGATGAAGACGGCGATGACCGCGGGCGCAATGAGCGCATAAAGCTGCCAGTGCCGTAGCGCTAGCCTAAGCCTGCGCAAAGGCCGCTTTGACCTCAAAGAAGCGGTGGTCATGCTTGCTCCTTTCCGGCATCTTTGTCTGCCGCAGCCCTTTGTCCGATCGCGCCGGGCCTTAAGATGACGCGGCCGAGATACGCGCCCGGCGTCGTCAGGCGTCCTGCCAAAATATCCTCCTCCCGCAAGGACGCCATCAGGATTTCGCCGTCCAGCGCGCGGTTGCGGTCATAGGTGATGTAAAGCCGGCCCTTCTCATCCTGATCCGAATCCGGATAAGAGACCTCAAACCGCTCGTCGATCACAAGCCCGTCGGACCAGGATTCGCCGTCGTCGTCCGAGAGGAAGGCTGTGAGCTGCGAGCGGTTCTCCGCCGCTTGCCCCAGCCTCCGCCCATGCTTGACGAGCAGCAGGCGGCCTGAGCGAAGACGCCGCAGGTGAAACCTGGCGCTGACGCTCTGAATTCGGGCCCTTACTGGCTCGGACCACGTAAGCCCCCGGTCCTTTGAGACGCTCTCCATCAAGCCATCCCTGACGCGCCCCAGCATCCAAAGCGTGCCGTCACGCCGCTCCACGATCATGTGTTCGTCAAACCTGCTTTCCGGAAAACGGACGCCGCCACGTCTCTTCCAGGTGTTTCCCGCATCGCCGGAGACGTAGACGTTCGCCATGCGCAGCGCGTCCAACTCATGAAAGCAATCCTCAAAGGGGGGCTTGATGTGGTGGCGCGCCCAGATCGAGACCGGCAGCATCCATTCTCCGTTCGAAAGCACCAGGGGCTTGTTGAGGGTGCAGCCGTCCGACACGTACTGCGGCTTTGTCCATAAAAGGGTCTGGGCATCGGGATCGTCGCAGCGGATGCGCCAGTTCGTGCTGCGGCCGTCGTAATGCAGCAGGCTTTGATTAAAAAAGAGCCACAGCCGTCCCAGCGGATCCGCCCACAGCGTCCCGACGATCGTGCACCGCTCCAAGGGCAGCGCTTCATCATGCGGGTCGATGACGAGGCAGGGCTCTGTCCAACGCTGCCCGCCGTCGTCGCTATAGGCGAGCAGAAAAAAGGCTTTCTCATTATCGCCGCCGCCCACCCAGCAGGCAAAGAGTCTCCCGCCCCTCGTCACGGCCGTGCCGATCGTCATGCCGTAATCGAGGTTTGCCATCGCATAGCGCGGCGATGGATGGCTATCGATACGGGGCGTTTGCGCGCCCGCGGGGAGCAGCTCTTTTATCGTAGATTCCAAGACAGTGGACCAAAAGAAAAAAAGGAAGCATTTCCGCTTCCTATAATGGAGAGTTGAGGTGCTTACATGGTCGCCACAAAATCTACCCTTATTGAGACGACACTGTCCTGCAGCTGCTTTTCTGTTTCCCATCATATCAACAACCATTCCCCGCGTCAATCCGGGTGGATTTATTTCATATTCGCCTTGCGTCTTGCCGAAATCGCGCACAAACGTGCAAAAATGAGCAACTGTTGCACGGCATTGACAAATCCCCCGCGCTGGTCCACAATAAAAGCGGGCGCGTCTGCGTCCGCTTTCAGTATTCTGTGATGGAGGCCCCTATGAAGATCACGACGCTTTGCTATATCGAGCAAGACGGCCGCTACCTGATGCTGCACCGCGTAAAGAAGGAGCACGACGCCAACGCCGGCAAGTGGATCGGCATCGGCGGCAAATTCGAGGCGAACGAAAGCCCGGACGACTGCCTGCTGCGCGAGGTGCGGGAGGAGACGGGGCTGACTCTCACGCGCTACCGCCCGCGCGGCATCGTCACATTCGTCTCGAATGAATGGGAGACGGAGTACATGCACCTATTCACGGCGGACGCCTTCACGGGGAACCTGCACCCCTGCGACGAGGGCGAGCTCGCCTGGGTGCCTGTGCATGGCGTGCTCGCGCTGCCGCTCTGGGCGGGAGACC
This sequence comes from Bacillota bacterium, assembly GCA_023404715.1. GTDB lineage: Bacteria > Bacillota > Clostridia > Christensenellales > Aristaeellaceae > Beduinella. The sequence continues at coordinate 5,630 of JAEYAR010000073.1, forward strand.
GCGTGTTTTTAAAGCTCTTGCAGACGGATACGCCCTTTTTTTCGCTTAAGCTCGTCTACGAGGGCGACGCGCTGCGGCAGGCGGTGCTCGACGGGCGGACGATCGGTCTTTGACGCCGGAAAGGTAGCTTTTCGCGGTTTGTTGAGCATCGCTTGCATCTCTTGTCTAATCCGTGGTATAATAACGACAAATTTAGGATTATACTCTAAATTAGCCGGAGGTCTAAACATGCGTTACATCGAGCGCGGCATTGAAGCGCGACTGCGGAAAGCTACCGAAACCTATAAAGCCGTCCTGTTGACCGGTCCTCGACAGGTGGGGAAGTCCACGTTGCTGAAAAGGCTGTTCCCTGGACGAAAATATGTGTCTCTGGACGACCCCTTTTTGGAGGAGCAGGCCAGCCAAAACGGCTCCATGTTCATGATGCTCAATCAGCCCCCCGTCACCATCGACGAGGTGCAGAGGGCGCCCGGCCTGTTTCGCTACATCAAAATCAAATGTGACGACGCTGAGGATAAGGGGCTATTTTGCCTGTCCGGCTCCCAGCAGTTTAAGCTGATGGAGAACGTCTCTGAAACCTTATCCGGGCGCATCAGCATTCTCGAGCTGCCGGGCCTATCCCTGCGCGAAATACAGGGAGATCGCTTCAACGAGCGCTTTCTGCCCACGATGGCGTACGTTCTGGAGAGGCAAAAAACGGTGAAAGAGCCCAGAAATATTTGGGACATCATCCATCGGGGTTCTTATCCCGCCTTGCAGGATCAAGGCTTGGAATGGAATTCCTTTTATGCCGATTATGTACGCACCTATATTGAGCGCGACGTGCGGGCGCTGTCCGCCGTACAGGATCTGGATGTGTTCCGCCGATTCATGATCGCTGCAGCAGCCCGAACCGGGGTGATGCTCAACTATTCCAACATCGCAGACGAGGTGGGCAAAGATGTGACCACCATCAAGAACTGGATCTCGATTTTAGAGGCTTCGGGCATCATTTACCTCCTCGAGCCCTATGCATCCGCTGCGTTAAAGCGGGCTATCAAAACGCCGAAGCTCTATTTCCGCGATACCGGCCTCGCTTGCTATTTGACGCGTTGGCTGACGTCTGACGCCTTGGCCTACGGCGCGATGAACGGCCCCATGTTCGAAACCTTTGTGATTTCGGAGATACTCAAGTCTTTTTCCAATGCCGGACTAGACTATCGCTACTTTGTCTCCTATTACCGCGGCAAGGACAGGGCGAAGCCGGGTAGGCGCGGTGAAGAGACGCAAGATGAGGGTGAAATCGACTTCATCATCGAGGAAAACGGGATGCTGTATCCCATTGAAATCAAAAAGGCATCCCGCGTCGCGGCGGATATGACCCGCGCTTTTCAGGTGCTGGACAAAATCCCTGAGAAGAAGCGCGGCACGGGCGCGGTCGTGTGTTTATGCCCTCAGCCGGGGATGCTCAGGGAGAATGTATTGCAGGTGCCGGCGTGGTATATCTGATTCCATCGATCTTGTGATCGCTCAAATGATCCACCCGAACAGCCTGCACCCGTCCATCCTCCGGATTCAGGGTCAAACGGCCGGTGAACTCCACAGCCTGGACAGGCCCTTCCCCGATGCGGGCGCTCGCCTTCACCCGATAGTTGAGCTTGATCCCCGCGCCCGGATGGGCGGGATCGTACGTCTTGATATGCACCGAATCGACCTGTACGTCGTACGCCTGCTCCATCAGCGAAAATGGGAAGCGCGCGGACAACAGCTGGTCCAGCGCTTCCTGTTCACAGTAAGCGCCGAATCGGTCTTCCAGGTAGGCAACATACTTGGGCGAGGGCTCGCCGAGCTCATCGAGCTGCCGCGAATCGATCGTGTAAAGCTCTACGAGAAATGCCTCCGCCAGCTTGGTATCGTACGCTTCAGTGCCGCCGCCTGCCCAACCGGCCAACCATAGAGAGAGCGCCAAGAAGAGGGATAAAAGGATCTGACCCACCATGACACCTCCCATCGCATTTGGATTCGGTCCCCTCTACAGCTTATCCCATGCGACGCAAGCCGTCAATCCCCGCCATATAAAAACCTGCCGGGAGCTATATCCCCGCAGGTTTTATTGCGCCGTATCGCGCTCTATTTCCTTTTTATCCGCATTCTGCCCGCGCTCCTCCGCCAGGTGGATCGTTCGCAGGTAGGCGTCGATGATCTTTTCCAGCTCCCTGTAGTATTCGGGTTCCAGTCGGCCCAGGCGCGCTGTTAGGGCGCTGACGTCGTTCAGTGGATAATCCTTTCCTAAAAGAATTTGGTCTGTTGAGATCTTAAAATAATCACAAAAACGAGCAATCTTCTCCATTGACAGGCCGTTCTTCCCGTTTTCGACCAGCGATATATATGAAGGCTCTGTTATCGATAATATTTCAGCGAGCTCTTTTTGCTTAAGTCCGGACTGAATTCGAATCTTTTGAATTCGCGCCCCTATCTGTTTTCTCATTTCTCCATCGGTGGTCAAATCCATCACCCGCCTTGGTTTAAGTCTACCGCTTTTCTTCGAGAAAATAAATTTACCATTACTAATTTTTGAATTGTATTATCGCTACAATTATGATAAAATATGATGAAGAAAAGCAAAGATTTAAACCAGGAAGAGATAGATGTCATGAGTATCATCTTTCAGAAAATGAAAACGGCCTACCGTTTCTGGCTCAAACGCGCCATCTCCCGGGGCCGCATCTCGAAAAACAGGGTCTCCCGCATCATGATGCGCCAAGTAGACCTCCCTATAGAGGACATGGATACCGACCTGATCTTGATCTGCCTCGCCTGCTTGCAGCCGCAGGCCATGCGCATCGACGCGCGCCTGGACCCCGAAGCCCGGCGTATGCTCGAACGCATCCACGAAAGAGACGCAAAAAAAGGATACCCTGACATTTGACGTCAAGGCATCCCCGATTAAAATGGGTTTGCGATACAGTGGGCGGCCGGCTCTCCCTTACGCCACACCGACGGTGATCAGGATATTGGCGTATACCCTCTTTTCACCCGTGGAGATGGCCAGGCGTACGTCCTCCTCGCAGCAGCGCTCGTAGAAGGCATAACGCTCGATCTTTTGCAGGTCCATGCCTCCGAGCATCCCGCGGAACTCGCCGAAGATCTCAGGCTCAGGCCCGTCCACCGGCTGCATGACCGCCGCATCCTCTACGACGATTTCCTTTTGCAGCGCCTCAAGCACCTGCGTCACCGTAGGCACGCCCGCGGTCAGGCCCAGAAACACCTTATCCGCGCTGCCGCTGCGCGCGTTCAAGGGATAATTGCCGTCTGCGATGAGGATCTTGTCGCCGTGCCCGCACAGCGAGAGCGCCCGCATGATCTGCGGATTGATGCATCCATCCAACAACATGACGATGACCTGCCTTTCGTTTTACGAAGTTCCCCGCCCTTTTGCCGAATCAGGTCGGGCAATGTCTGTAATAAGCTTTCGACGCGCCGCAATAATATCCTGCCGAACAGAGGCTATTCGAGAATCGCGCGCCCACAGGCAAGGCGCTTGCGCAACGCACGGATATCGACCTGCCCGGGCAGGCAACCCTCGCGGATGCACAGCGCCGCAGCGGCCCCTGCCGCCTGACCGGTGGCCATGGCGATCGGCGTCACGCGCACGGCCGCCCCCGCCTCGTGCGTCGCCGACAGGCAGCGGCCGCTCACGAGCAAATTCTGCGGTGATTGCGCCACGAGGCAGCCGTAGGGAATGGCGTAGTGCTGCCCCTGGCGCAGATGCGTCGTATGCGTCGCGGCGCCCGCGGGGTTGTGAATGTCGATCGGATAGCCGCCCAGCGCGACCGCATCCGCAAGGCCCTGGGGCGACAAGATATCCTCCGCCGTGAGCAGGTACCGCCCCATGACGCGCCGAGATTCCCGCACGCCGATTTGCACGCCGGTCGAAAGAAAGACCGCGTCTTCAAACCCCGCGCACCTCTTTTTGAAGAAAGCAAACAACTCATGGGCCTGTTTGCGCCCTTCTCGCTCCGCTTGGGATAGCTGCCACGGGTCCGTCGCGCTCAGACGGAGGACGCGGGTCGTATTGACGATCACCTCGCCCGGGTTTACCGTCTCAAAGAGCAGCACATCCTCCCGCGGCGTGCTGATCTCCCCCGCCGCCTTGGCCGTATCGAACTCCCGATAGAATCCGGCCATCGAAAGACGGGGGGCTTTTTCGAGCAGCGAGAGATCCTTGACGTTAAAATTGTCCGGGGAGCGGCGGATTTCCGCGCGGATTCGGCCCACATCGACGCCGCCCAGCTTCATATTGGTCGTCATCGGCTGGCATAGCCCGTCTTCGTCGCGGCCCATCTTCACGCACGCGCCCGCAAAGTAGGCGAGATCCCCATCCCCTGTCGCATCGACGAAGATCCGTCCTTCTAGCTGCGTAAGCCCGGCCTTGTTGCACACGGTGACCGCCCGCAGCAGACCGTCATGGGCGCTCGCCTTGGCCAGCATCGTGTGCAGCAGCACCTCGACGCCGCTCTCCTGCATCATCTGATCCAGCACGAATTTGAGCTGCTCTGCGTCAAAGGGCGTCACCGTGAACACGTAGCCCGTCGTGTCGCGGATGTGCCCTAGGCACGCGCGACGCTCCGCGAGCCGGTCGACCAGCTCCTGCGCGATGCCGCCGACCACCTGCCGTTCCCCCGCGTGAAACGTCATCATAGGGCCGACGCCCGCATTCGTCAGCGTGCCGCCCAGAAAGCCATACCTTTCAATCAGCAGCGTTTTGGCGCCGCCGCGCGCCGCCGCAAGCGCTGCGATACAGCCTGACACGCCGCCCCCCGCGACGATAACATCCCACATACGGTTTCCCCCTCAGGCTTTATTCCGATGACATTATACAACCTTTTGATGCGCTATGTAAATAAGGGACGTCCCTCCCCATCGGGGGAACGTCCCACTGCGTGTCGGCAAAGCCGGCGGATACGATTACAGTCTTGCAGACGGCTTTTGGTTTGTCTGACTTCGATAAGTTTGTCGACAGTCCGAGGGATGTCCCTCCCCATCGGGGGTACGTCCCAGCAAATAAAGCACAGGTCAAATGATCTCGAGATAATCCTTGTCCGGCAGGGGCGCGAACGGCGCGGTGGGCAGCGTCTGATACCAGTACGCCACCGAGGCGATGTCGTCCTGCAGCGGCAGGTAGCGGCCGCCGCTGCGCCAGCCCAGCGCCTGAATCGTCACCTTCAGCTCCTCTTCAAAGCGCACAGGGTCCGTCAGGTGCCATCGGTACATGCCAAAGCGCATCTGGCTCTTGTATAGCTTGTCCGGCAGGATCACCTGCGGCAGGCCCGCGTAGGGCGTGGTGAACGGCACGTACTTGTCGTGCGTGAACGGGTCCTCAAAGTCGTACGATCCGCAGAAGTAATCCTCCGTGCCCGTACCGCAGATCGTCGGAAAATCCCTGTCCCCGTCGATGAAGAACTTGATCTCTCCCTCTCCCCACCAACCGCGGTTGTTTACGCCCCACGCCATGTAGGTGCCTACGTAGTGCCCCTTGCCCTTCACGCCGTCCAGGATCGTGTATACTTCCTTGTACGGCAGCGGGTTTACGCGCCTGAACTGCGCGCAAAAATACGCAGCGTCCGCCTCTACCTCCGTCAGGCAGTAGTCGATCTGGTAGTAGATCGTCACCGGCTCCTCCGCGCGGTTTTCCAGCGTCATGCGGCAGTGCCTGCGAAACGGCATCGGCCAGTAGCAGTTGAACGCGCTGCCCGGGTTGACGCAAACCGCCAGAGACGACACCTGCGCGTACTCGCCCCACCCGCATGCGAAGAAATCCCCGATCGGCGATTCCACCGACGCGTCCTCCTGACGGTCCCAGTACATCCGTAGGATCGTATTGCGCCAATTACCCGTCGGCGTCAGCCAGATGTGCTGAATGCAGCCCGGGCCCTCTATATCCGCGATCTCAAACGTCTCGCCCGGCGCAATGATGATGTAGGGGTTCACCTTCCAGCCCAGGCCCAGGTCGCGCGCGGCCCGCTTCGCGTTCCCTTCCTCCAGCGGGCATTTCCCGCCGCCGCCTACCGCCCCCTTGTAGTTCTCCGGCGAGATCGACCGCGTCTTCGCGCCCGACAGCCGGAAGATGTCCGACATGCCTCCGATTCCGTTGTATGCCATGTGTTCTTCCTCCTCTTCTTTATTGATCAGCCGCGCCCACGGCGCAGCCTGACGTCGCTCTCGGTCTTTTTCTGTTTCCATTCTATTTCATCGCGCAGAAACCTTCAACGATTGGCTTTGCGTGTTTTTTTGCGTATTTTGCGCTCTTTGCCGCGAAAAACCCTACTTAGTGCATCCACATAAAGACGACCGTCGCCGTAAGCACTAGCGCTGTAAGCAGCTTGATCATCGGCATCGCGCGGCGCAGAACGTCGGACGCCTCAAAGAGCGCGCGCGTGCGCGTGACGATGCCTGCGAGCAGCGCCGAGGGCGCGAGGAACGCCGCGCAATACGTAGAGAGCAGCAGGAGCATCCTGCCCCGCTCCACACCCGACTGCACGCCCGCGAGCAGCGTCGCCAGGTAAACCTGCCCGGCGCAGAGAAATTCGCTCGCCGCCACCCCGGCGCCCGCGACGGCGACCGCCGCGCCCAGATGGATCGGATGGTCGGCCACCGCTTTGCGCAAGGCGCGGTTCAGGCGTCCACGAAGGCCGGCCGGCAGCTGGTTGCGGACCTTGCCATACCGCTCGCGCAATGCGTTCATAGCGTCCATCAGGTTGAGCGCGATCAGCACGCCAGAAAGCGCCGTCGCCAGAAAGCGCACCGCCGCGGGCAGCCAGGCGGCCTGCCAGCGCCCCAGCAGCGCGTACAGCGCCGTGCCGATCAGGAAATAGCACGCGCCCTTGACCGCGAGATAGAGCGCGGCATAGCGCCCGGCGTTTCGCCCCGCGGACAGCAGCGCGGAGAGCAGCACCAGCAGCATCGATAGCGCGCAGGGGTTCAGCCCTGCGATCAGGCCCGCGGTCACGCACGCGCTCACCCCCAGTATCCTTGCGCCGCCCGCCGCCTCCCCCTCTCGCTGCGTCAGCGCCTCTTCCGCCGAGAGCGCCTCTCCCGCACAGAGCGCGGATTCGAGCGACGCCAGGATCGCTTCCGCCCCGGCGTAGTACGTATCGCGCAAAAAGACCGCCGGCGCCATCTGATCCGCCTCCGGTACGCCGTAGCGCGCGAAGAGCGCCTGCGCCGCGGGCAGGTCGGCGGCGATGTTCACCTCCTCGACGGTGAGCCGTGAGCGCACGCTTCCCTGCGTCGTCTGCACCTCGATCTCCTCCGGCAGCTCGCCGAGCAGCGCCTTTACGCGCGCACAGCTTTGGCAGGCCGTTACGTATAGGTAGGTAATGCGGCTTTCGGGCATCTCCGCCCGGGCCGTCGCGGCCATGAGTAGCGACAGGCACAGCAGCGCGAGCGTCCGCTTCATGCGCGCACCTCCTCGTAAAGGCGCACCGCAGAGGCCTGCGGGTACGCGCTCAGCAGCGTCCGTACGCGCCCGCTCAGGTTTTCGACGCGGTATGGCGTCCCTATCGCAAGGGCGGCTTCGAGCTCCGCCATCGCGCGGCTCAGCACGGCGGCGCGGTGGATTTCACACGGCTGGGGATCGCCGAAGAATTCCTCGCTCAGGGCGAGCACGACGGCCTCGGGCAGCGTCAGGCGCTGCAGTCGATCCTCAAAAAGGACGCGGCCGTCCGCCGCGCGGATCTCCAGCACGAGATGGCGGCGGCGCTTCTTCCCAAACATCGCGCTCCCTCCCCAATGTGTCAATGGACTCGCGCCGCGGTCACCGGGGATGGTGCGATGATCGCCTCAACCTCCGGCGTCACGGCGTCCGGGTGCTCCTCGATGCGGCTGGGGAGCGAGAGCTGGATGGCGTCCTTGCCCATCAGCCAGTCTTCGCCATAAACCACGAGCGGCACGTAATATTGGTCCTCCGGGATGCCGTAGGCCGCATGTACGGCGCGCTCGGCCAGCATGCCCTCCTGCGTGCCGACGTCCAGGCGGACGACCTCTACGTCCGCGGGCAGGGCCCGGTCGATCCATTTGGAGACCTTTTTACAGTCCTCGCAATAGGCGCTGTAAAAGTAAAGCACGCTGCGTTTGCGCTGCGCCCGGCGCTCGTCGCGCGCCTGTCGCAGGGCGGCATAGCCCGGGTATCGGGCGTCGCCCGAGCGCAGATATTCTAAGAGCGCCTCGTCCGCGGACCCGTCCGCCGGAAAGGCCGCCTCGCCGATCAGCACGACCGGCAGTTCAAACCCCTCCGCCGCCTGATCGCCCAGGCGCTCCGCCAGCTCCCCATAGCGCTCGGGCTCCCTGCGCACGTTGTACAGGCGGATGTCGCGTCCGTCCTGCGCGGCGTCCAGCAAGGACCGGTAGCGCAGGTAGAGCTCGTCCTCTACGGTGCAGTTGTCCGCGCAGGGCGTCACAGCGCCCATACAGCCCCCGCAGGGATCGATGCAGTAGATCTCCAGCGCCTCCTGCGCCGCCGCCGCAAAGGGCATAGACAGCAGGAGCGCGACCAGCGCCAACATGCGGTTCGTCTTCATAGAATCAGTCCTTTGGCGGGTTCGCCGTCAGCGGGTGAAAGCACAGCACCCTTCGTTCCCCGCCCAGCGCGGTGCTGTCCGGCCTGCGCTGTCTGCACTCCTCCGCAGCGTAGGGGCAGCGCGGGGCGAACTTGCAGCAGGTGAGGGAAAAGTCCTGCGTCTCCCCTTCCGACATGCGGATGTTCCGCTTCCACTTGTCGCCCACGTGCGGCACGGAATTCATGAGCAGCTCCGTATACGGGTGCGCGGGGTACTCCATGATGTCCGAGGCCGTGCCGAACTCGATCAGGCTGCCGCGGTAGAGCGTGGCGATGTAATCGCTGACGTAGTAAGCGGTGGACAGGTCGTGCGTGATGTAGATGAAGCTGATACCGTACTGATCGCGAATCTGCTTGAAGAGATTGACGATATTCATCTTCATCGAGGCGTCGATCATGGCGACCGGCTCGTCCGCGATGATGATACGGGGCGATGTGATCAGCGCCCGTGCGATCGATACGCGCTGCAGCTCGCCGCCGGAAAACTGTGTGGAGTACTTGCCGCGCACGACCTCGTAGCTGAGGCCCACGGCCTTCAGCGCCTCGTCCGTCTTGCGCACGGCCTCTTCATAGCTCTTTGCCCCGCCGAACGAGCGCGCTGTATCGATCAGATACTTTTCGACCTGGCGTCGGGCCGAAAACGCCTCAAATGGATTTTGGAAGATCGGCTGCACCATCGTGCGAAACGACGTATTGCTGATGGCGCGCTGGTCGTGGCAGTCCTTGCCGTCCAGAAGCACCCTGCCCCGCGTCGGCTGTAGCAGGCGCAGAATCATTTTGGTCAGCGTGGTCTTGCCGCAGCCGGACTCGCCGACGATCGAGAGGATCGTTGGCCTATCCCCGGGGATTGAGAAGCTTACGTCGTCCACAGCCGTCATCTTCTTGCCGACGACAAAGCTGCCGATGCGAAATTCCTTCGTGACGTTTTGAAGCTCCAGCAGTTTTTCAGCCATGGATTTCGCCTCCCTTCGCTTCCGGGCTCAGCAGGTGGCACGCGGCGTAGCGACCCGGCCGGATCTCGCGCAGCCCCGGCATCGCCTCGCGGCATGCGGCCGTCTGGCGCGGGCAGCGGTCGGCAAACCGGCATCCGGGCGGCGGGTTGCGCAGGGAGGGCGGCGCGCCGGGGATGCCCTCCTTGGGCCGTTTGTCGCCCACGCGGGGCAGGGCGCCGATGAGCATCTGGGTATAGGGATGGATCGGGTCCTCAAAGATCGCTTCCGTAGGCCCGAGCTCCACCATGGAGCCCGAGTACATGATGCCCATGCGCTTGGTGATCTGATAGTGCACGCCCATATCGTGGCTGACGATGACGAACGTGTTTTTCATCTTGTGCTGCAGCTCCATGAGCATCATCAAAATCGCGCGCTGCACCACCACGTCCAGCGCCGTGGTCGGCTCATCCGCGAGGATGAGGCTGGGCTGCAGGAACGTCGCCATGGCGATGACGACGCGCTGGCGCATGCCGCCTGAGAGCTGGTGCGGATAGGCCTTGAGGATGTCGGGGCTGAGCGAGAGCTCCTCCATGTAGGCCGCAAGCCGCCCGTCCATCGTCTTTTTGTCCTCTTCCTTGCGGTGACGGCGGATGATCTCGTAGAACTGCTCCTCTACGCGGTAGACGGGGTTGAGCACGCTCTGCGCCGCCTGCGGCACGTATGAGATCGCGTCCCACCAGGCCTTTTGAATCTGGCCGCTCTCGAATGTCCTTAGGCTCCCTTTGCCGTCCTTGGCCTCGAGCACAACCTTGCCCTTCGTCAGCTCCAGCGGGAAGGAGACGAGGTCGTACAGGATCTTGAGCAGCGTCGATTTGCCGCAGCCGGACTCGCCCGCGATGCCAAAGATCTCGTCGTCGTGGATTTGAAAGGATACGTCCTCCACCGCGAGCACCGGGCCGGTGATGGTGCGATACTGGGCGGATACGTTTTCGATTTTCATCATACGCTCAGCGCCCCCTCTTCGTGGAGGTATACTCGTTATACCCCGTGTAGGTTAAAAACAGGCCGATAAACAGCACGATGGTCGCGATGACCGGGGAGCCGATCCAGAACCACTGCTTCAAAAGGATCGCCTGATACTGCCGCGCCCAATAGATCATGTTGCCCAGCGTCGCCGTCGTCGTGGAGGACAGCCCAAGCACCGCGAGGCTCGCCTCCGAGCCGATGGCCACCAGGATCGTATTGATGAAGTTCGCCATCGACCAGGAGAGCACGTGCGGCACGATTTCCACGCAGATGATCTTGAGCGTGCTCTCGCCCGAGAAGCGCGCGGTATTGATGAATTCGCGCTCGCGGATCGTCAGGGCCATGCTGCGCGCCTGGCGCGCGGGCCAGGGCCAGTTGAAGATGATGAGAATCCCCGCGATCGCCATGATGGATGCCCGTCCCTTGAGGATGGAGCCCATCAGGATCAGGATCGGCAGCGAGGGCACGACGATGATCGAGTCGCAGATGAACATGAGGATACGGTCGAGCGCGCCGCCGACAAAGCCCGCCAGCAGCCCGACCAGCACGCCGATCACCGTCGCGCACAGCGCGACCGTCATGCCCAGGATGATCGAATTTTGAATGGATTCGACCAGCAGCCAGAAGATGTCCTGCCCCTGCTTGTTCGTGCCGAAGAAGTGCTCCAGGCTGGGTTTCAGGTTTTTCTTGAACACGCTGAGCGCCATGGGGTCCGTCTGGTTAAACAGCGGGAAGATAAAGCCCAGGATCAGGAAGAATAGCGTGATGACCAGGCCGATTTTAAACCGGAGGCTCATCGCACGCCAAACCTGTCCGATGGTAGCGTTGCGTCTTTTCATGGTATTCCCACCTCCGTCAGCTATAGCGAATGCGCGGGTCGAGGAACGGATAGATTAGGTCGATGATCAGCGTCGCGGTCGACACGGCGAAGATGGAGATGGTGATCAGGCCCAGCATCAGGTTGTAATCCGCGGACGTGATCGCGTTTTGCAGCAGCATGCCCACGCCCGGATAGCCGAAGAAGATCTCCGTCATCAATGAGCCGCTGAAAACGCCGCCCAGATGCAAGCCCAGCGCCGTCACCTGCGTGAGGATCGAATTGCGAAACACGTAGCGGTAACCGATCGTGCGCTCGGTCAGGCCCTTCATGCGCCCATAGCTCACGAAGTCCTCCTCCGCCACGTTCGAGGAGAGCGACTTCATGCTGATGATCCACCAGCCGCAGCCGAGCAGGATCAGCGACAGCGCGGGCAGAAAGGAGTTGTATACGACCTTGGACAGCCATGCCCAGGAAAATTCGAACGTAGCCGGCAAGGTTGCCATCAAGGGGAACCACTTGTTGATGTAGCAAAATAGGATGATGAAGACCAGCGCCATGATAAAGTAGGGCGTCGGATAAATGCATATGCTGACCGTCTCCAGCGCTTTGGAGTACCATTTGTCCTTTTTAAAGCCCGCCAGCAGGCCGATCGCGTTGCCCGCGATCCAGGAAAACAGCGTGGTAAACAGCAGCAGGCTGACCGTATAAGGCAAAGAGGCCGAAATGAGATCCATGACCTTCGTGGGATACATGGACAGGGACGGGCCGAAATCGAACGTCAGCATGCGGCTGATCGCAGTCGTATACTGCTCGAGCAGCGTTCCGTCCAGGCCGAACTGTTTTTGCAGCGTCGCGCGCGTCGCCTCGATCTCTTCGGGCGTCACGCGGGTGCCCATCGTCGTCATCTTCGCGATCATCGACTCGATGGGATCGGAGGGCATCATGCGCTGTATGACAAACACGATGGATACGCCGACCCAGATCGTCAAGATCCAGATCAAAACGCGCGTGAGAATGAATTTAGCCAGTTTCACCCAAAGGCACCTCCTCGATCGTAAACCGGGTTCTCCTGCCGTGCCGCCTGCGATGCCATGGGAGAGCGCGCGGGGATGTGAGCGCTCTCACATCCCCGCCGGACTATCTTCTCACCATGTGATCAAAGAACAGGTCTTATTTCGCGGCAGCGGGGGTGATTTCCGGCATCTGGAACTTAAAGCAGGACCACCACCACCACGGACCGTCATAGGCGTTGTCGGCAGAGACGTAATTCGTCCAGTAGTAGTTGTTGACCGGCACCAGCTTGGTCGTGCCGAACATCGGCAGCCAGCCGGCTTCTTCCACAAACGCCTTCATCAGGTTGAGCGCGACCTCTTCGATCTTCGGGTCGTCGGAAGGCAGCTTGGACATCTCGTCCAGGATGTCGGAGATCTTGTCGCTGCTCAGGTGCGCGGGGCCGCCGGCGCTGGTCTGGCCGATGGGGGAGACCAGTTTTTTATGCCAGCCCGCGAGGTTGCCGTAGAAGTCGAGCTGAACGCCGCAGGACGGCCAATAAGCGCCGGCGGTAAACTGACCCATGTTGCCCAGCGTGTTGAATACAGAGGAATCGGCGGCCTGTACCGTCACGTCGAAGCCAAACGCGCGCCACTGGTCGGCGCAGGCATAGGCCAGGCGGTTAGACTGCATCTCAAAGTCGGCGGGGGCGACGATTTCAAAGCTGATGACTTCTCCGTTATACGTCCACAGGCCCTGATCGTTCTTGGATAGCCCGGACTTTTCGAGCAGCTCGGTCGCCTTATCCGGATCGTGCTTCCACCAGCCGATGCCGAACAGCTCGACAAGCTCCTCTTCCGTCTCCGGCAGGCCCTCGATGCCCTCTTCCTTGAGGATTTCGGCCATCTTCAAGGCGTAGTCCTTGTCAAACGGCTGATAGCCGTCCTCCCAGGTGTAGCCGATGAGCCAGTCGCGCAGCTTCATGTGCACCGCGTTCATCATGAACGTCGTCGGCGGCATATTCACCGGCGATACGCGCATCTGGCCGTTAAAGGTATCCATCGAGACCTGATTGATGTCCAGCGCGAGCGCCATCGCCCAGCGCACGTCCACCTTGTCGAACGGCTCCACCATGCAGTTGAACACGATGCCGCGCTGGCACGGATCGTCAAAGCAGCCGTAGGGATAGCTGTCCAGCCAGGTCTGCACGTATTCGTTGCCCGCCTGCAGCACGTCCCAGGATTCGGGGGTGATGTCGCACAGGATATCGATCTCGTTGTTCAGCATCGCCATCACGCGCTTTTCCTCGGTGCCGAAGCTCTGGAAGAGCACGTACTGCGGTTTCGGCTCGCCCTTGATGGCGCCCACGTCGGAGTACTGCCAATCCTCGCGCTTCTCATAGAGGAACCAGTAGCCCTGCGGATCGCGGTCGATCAGAACATACGGGCCGATGGAGACCGGATCGGTATAGGGGTCGGTCAGGATGTCGATCTTGGAGAAGATATGCTCCGGAATCGGGCGGATCGAGTTGCCCCAAACCGTGACGCCCATGGTCTGCGAAAGCTTCGGATAGCTTTCCAAGGTGTCGATCTGGATTTCATAGTCGTTTACGAGGCGAACTTCCTTGATGTAGGTAGAAAGGTTCGCGCCGTCCGGCAGCTGATCCTTGTGTTCCATCAGCGTGTTGATCGTAAATACCACGTCGTTTGCGTCAAACGTCTCGCCGTCGCTCCATTTGAGGCCTTCACGGATCTTGACGCTGAAGGATGTGTAGTCGTCGTTCAGGGGCTCCGGGAAGCTCGCGGCCAGGTCACAGAACTGTTCGCCCGTGATGGTATTGATGTCCCAGAGGTTGGAGTACACCAGTTGGTGCAATCCGGAGGAGAAGTTCGTGCCCGTCATGTACGGGTTGCACTGGTAGGGGTTGCCGATCTTGCCGTCCAGCGGATCGACGACCAACGTCTGAGAGCGCGGCGTACCCGCGATCGTCGTTTCCTCGGCGAGCGCCATCGCCGGCGCCATCGTCGCCAGCAGGACCACAGCCAGGAAAAGGGTCAACCATTTTTTCATTCAGGTTCCACTCCTTTGTTTATTTTACGCCGGACACTGTCTGGCGCAATTTCTAGACCAAAATTGACAGTGCATATAGGCGTTATATGGGGACCAAAAAAGGCGAATGACAGCCAAACAGTGCGCATGTTGAACCGACACAAAATGTCTACCTTTGTAGCCGCAAGTCTTTCGCGGCCCCTTCGGTTCAACGCGCAGCGTTCGCTGCCTTTCGCCTTTATTCGATATGGAATTCATTTTTATCTTACAAAAATATTATAATTAATTCAGCCTTTTTATTCAAGATTTTATTTTGTCGCTTTTTTTATCTGATTTGCTGTCTTGGGGAAGCATCCCCCCGCCGCCGTATTTGACAAGCATAAAAAAGTATGGTTAAATGAGAAAAAACCGCTTGATCCGATGAGGAGGTGTGTCATGCCAAACATCCACCTGATCGACTTTCCGGGTCCCGCGCTGGAGATCATCCGTAACCCCGTCCTGCGCTGCGTAGGCCGTTGCAGCAACATCCCGGCCTATTCCATCGACCGCCATTCACACCCGACGGTGGAGCTCATCTACATCGTCAGCGGGCATGGCACGGTCGAGATCGACGGCGTGCGCCATCCGCTCGACCCGGGTACCATCGCGCTCTATAACCCCGGCGTGCCGCATGCGGAGCGCTTCGGCCATGAGGAGCCCGCGCCGCTTTTCTACCATCTCAAGTTCGACGAGCTATCCATTTCCGGCTTGCCCGTCAATTGCCTGTTGCCCGCCGGTCTCTCGCCGACATTTGAAACCAAAGAAAATGGCGCCTCCTTTAACAAGCTGCTCTCCACGATGTTTCAAGAGGCGGCCCAGCAGAGCCTCGGCTACCGGCAGATTCTCGACAGCCTGCTGCAAAGCGTCCTGTTGCTCACGCTACGCATTCTGGATGCGCACTTGCCGCTGCGCAAGAAGGACGCGGGCTCGCTCGTCTATCAGATCCAGCAGCACTTTGCGGCCCATTACGGCGAAAAGATCTCCATGCAGGAGGTCGCCGATACGTTCCATATCAACGGCTGCTATCTCTCCCATCTGTTTAAGGAAAGCATCGGCCTCTCCCCCTCCGCGTATCTGACGGCGTTTCGCATGAGCGAGGCCTGCCGCCTGCTCTCGCAGACGGATCTACCCATCCATCAGATCGCCAGCGACGTCGGCTATGCGAACCAATCGAATTTTCAGATTCAGTTTAAAAAAAGCAAGGGCATGTCGCCGCTGCAATACCGCGCCTATTACGACAAAAATCCTTTAAAACACGTGGACGACGGATATGGGGACGCATGAGCGCCGCACGGCTTGGCCGTGCGGCGCCTCTGGCCGTCGGCATAGCCGACGGCAAAACCGGTCAAATCTTTAGGAATGCCAAAATACCTGCCTTTTCAGCCGTTTACCGACTTTCGCCATCCGGTCATTTCATCAAACACAGGCCAGCCCAGGGCGGCATAGAATCGATGGCCCTCCGGGCCGGTAAGATGCCTGCACTTATCCGCAGCGTCAGCAAGCGCATAATACCTTTGGGCCACGGCGAACTCGGCAACCGCCGCGTCGATCGGGAAAATCGTATCTTCCTTACCATTGATTACGACGAGCGGTCGAGGCGCGATCAGCCCCGCCACATCGCCCATGTCGTAATAACGCAAAATATTCGGTATGTAATTGCACGCGCAGTGCTTTTGCAGCCCTATGGAAGCGGCAAACCCCGAAAATGCGCACGATGGCATGGCGGCTGCGATCCGTATATCCATGGCTGCAGCGTAAATCGCCGTCGTACCGCCGCCGGAGTTGCCCATCACCGCGATGCGCGCGGCGTCGATTTGCGGGAAATGCGCCTCCAGCATATCGATCGCGCGCGATACATCCCATACGCGCTCGCCGATAAGCGTTCGTCCGAGCAAAAGCGCGCTCATCGCGCTTTGGTAGCAATCCGGCCCCTCCGGCGTGCCGCCGCATTCGCCAAATGCGCGCTGCTCAAGCGCTAGCGCCGCGTAGCCCCGATTTACGATCTGGCGCGCAAAGTCGCGGTCTCCGCCGCAGATCGTCTGTTCGTCGCCCTCATACTTGGCCTCGCCCAAGGAGATATGCATGCCCTTAGAGTGCCCCTGCAGGCAGATGATCACCGGCATAGGTCTGGGAACATGGGTCGGGATGCGCAGGCAGGCGACCGTCTCAAAACATGACTCCGTGCGCAAAGCCATGCGGTATTCGTCGTAACCATCCCGCTCCGTTAGCGTTTTAACATTAAAGGCGCCGTGCGAGTGTTCAAAGGGAATGCCCAGCAACTCCCCCAGCTTATCGCGCGCCTTGTCCTGCCAAGCCGCAAGCGTTTCCCCCGATTGAATCGCTCCCGTCCGCTTCGCATGCCGCATGAGCTTGGCATGCTGCACCATAGGATCCTTCATAATGTTTGCCTCCCCAATGCGCCGTCCGGCGCTTTTTTACGGACGCGCGCCGTCCATGTGCCGCGCGTGCCAGGTCTTAAAAAGCGTGCGGTATACGTCCGTGTGCGCTTCACAGTCGAGATAATGCGCAAAATGCTCCAGCTTGCGCGGATCGTCTGGATCGGAGAAGGCATCTCGTACGCTGCCAATATAGAGCGTGGAAATGCTAGCGCAAAACGCCTCCCATTCCTGCAGCCAGCTTCCATCCAGCAGCTGCCGGCTTCGCTGGGTAAATCCTTTAAGCACTTGTTCCCTGCGCTCCCCCTGGGCCAGCCGAATCCCGTGGGCTTCAGCGATGACCGGTAAATATTCGATCTTCACGCCCCCGTCCCATGTGAGCCGCACCATCAGCCCAGACGTCCAGCCCGGCGTCTGTGAATCGCCATGCACAAAGTGGAAATTCCCCTGGCCGTAGACGATGGTCGAGCCCGCGTATTCTTCCGCGCAGCCGATGATATGGCTGTGCTGGCATAGCACCACATCCGCGCCCAGGCGCGTCATCGCCTGGCAGGCGCTTCTCAGCCGCGGGGACGGATACTCGCACTGCTCCTTGCCGCCGTGATAGAGCACGACGAGCGCGTCGTGCGTGCGTTTAAGCTGCACGATATCCGTCAGCGTCTCAAATGGTTCAAAAGGCGTTGCGCCGGGCTGATCAGCCAGCGCGTAGCTGTATTCGTGCTCTGCAACGGCGAGCACGGCCACACGAAAACCGTCCTTTTCAATGGTGAGCGGACGACGGGATAATTTCGCATTCTCTCCAGCCCCAAACCAACCGAGCTGTGCGCGCTCTAGCGCGCATATCGTATCGCGAAGGCCTGCGACGCCAAAGTCGAGCACATGGTTATTGGCGAGGCTGCAATCCGTCACACCGGCTTTACGCAGGGTTTGGGCAGCTTCCGGCGGCCCCTTTAGATTCGGCCCAAACTTTTTGATGGCCCTATCCGAGTCCGTCAACGCGCATTCCAGATTCACGATCACGCGATCGGCTGCTGAAAAGCAACCGATGACGTCCCCAAAGAGGGCGCCTATATCGCCGGAAGCGAAGAGATGCGCGCTATCTGGCGTAGGCACCGTATCGCCGCAGAAGATCAGCTTGAGCATACAGCAGCATCCTCCTCATCTGTCCCACTGGGTTGTTTAAAGTAACGGGCAATTAGCCCTTCACGGCGCCTACCATGACGCCCTTGACGAAATATTTTTGCAGCAGCGGGTAAATCGCCAGAATGGGCAGCGTCGCGATGACGATCGTCACATAGCGAACCTGAATCGATGCCGCCGCTTTGTCGTCGCTGACCATATTGCCCAGCAACTCACCTGAGGATTGTATCAGCACGCGGCGCAAGAGCACCTGCATGGGCATCAATTTTTCATCGCTCAGGTATAGCAGGGCTGTAAAAAAGTTGTTCCAATGGCCGACCGCATAGTATAGCGTCAGCACGGCGAGCGTGGGCGTGATCAGCCTTACCGCGATGCGCAAAAATGTCTGCCATTCGTTAGAACCGTCGATCGCTGCGCTTTCGATCACCTCTTCCGGTATGGCGGAAAACGCGCTGCGGCAGACCATCACGTTATAGGTGGACAGCAGCGAAGGGATGATCATGACCCAGCGCGAATTGTAAAGCCCCAGGTTCGTGATAAGCAGATACGTAGGAATCAGGCCGCCGGAAAAATACATGGTGAACGCGATGAAAAAGTTGAAGAACCGGCGTGCAAAAAAATGCCGGCGCGAGAGCGGATAGGCGGCAAGCGTCGTAGCGACGAGATTGAACGCCGTACCTGTGACCGTATAAAAGATCGTATTTCCATAGACGTTCCAAAGATTCCCCTGTTTGAATACCTGTTGATATCCTGCAAGCGTAAAATCAACCGGCCAGAGCACGACCTTTCCTTGATAAACCGCATGAGAGCCGCTAAAGGATACGGCGACAATGTAAAGAAACGGATACAGCGTTATGACAAACGCGGCAGCACAGACCAGATAAATAATGCCGTAGAAAACGCGGTCTTCGGCGGCCATGGTTTGCCTCTTTATGGATTTCATATCGCGCTCCCCTTCTTACCACAAACTGGTATCCGTCGTTTTTTTGCAGATGACGTTGGCAACGAAGACAAACCCAAAGTTCACAAACGAGTTGAATAGGCCCACTGCCGATGCAAAGCTATAGCTGGATGACTCTATACCCTTACGATAGACGTAGGTAGAGATGACGTCGGCAGTCTCATATACGGCGGGGCTGTACATCAGGAATACCTTTTCAAAACCCACGCTCATGATCTGCCCGAGCTGGAGAATAAACAAAATGGTAATCGTCGGCACGATCATAGGCAGCGTAATGTAGCGAATCTGCTTAAACTTGGTCACGCCGTCGATTTTAGCTGCCTCATATAGCTCCGGGTCGATTCCCGTAATCGCCGCGATGTAGATGATCGAACTAAACCCAAAGTTCTGCCATACGCCGGAGCCGACGTAGAGCGAGCGAAACCATCCGGGATTGACGAGAAAATTAACCGGTTCGCCGCCCAATGCCGTGATGAACGTGTTGACGATGCCGTTATTCATCGAAAAAAAGTTGGTCATCATGCCCACGAGCACAACGGTTGAAATAAAGTGCGGCAAATAGCTGACCGTCTGTACAATGCGGCGCGTTGTAGAGCCGACAATCTCTGTTACGCATAGGGCGAAAAGAATGGGGGTGGGAAAACCGAAGAGAAGGGTGTAGAGCGAAAGCAGCACCGTGTTGCGTATCGTACGAAATGCATAAGGCGATTGAAAGAACTGAACAAACCATTTAAATCCGACCCAGTCGCCGTTGTAAATACCACGCCCGGGCCTATAGTTCTTAAAGGCGATGATAGCCCCTGACATGGGAATGTAGCAGAAGACGACGTAGTAAATCGCGATCGGCAGGAACATCAGGAGCAAATACCGATCGCGTCTTACAAGCTGTAAAAAACCCTTTCGTTTTCTGAGGCTTGCGACAGCGACGTGCATGATACGCCCTCCTTTTGAAACAGTATGGGGCTGCCCGCCCAACAGGCAGCCCGCTCAAATGCATACGGACAAACGGCGTACCAATGGTGTAGAAAGTCCTTGGCACGATTAATTTGCGTCGGCGCGGTTAGCGGCGGCCTGATACACCGCGATCACATCGTTCAACCCCATCGTATGCAGTTCCTTTATGTAACGGTCCCAATCATCCAAAGAGCGAGTGCCCATGATAAAGGCGATCAGGTTTTCTTTAAAATACGTATCCAGATCCGCCGCATAGGTGCTCAATACATCGTTCTCTTCGGGTGTCTTATAAGAAAACGTGACCGTCGGATTGAACACGTATGCGCTGAGCTCTTGGGCTTTTTCTCGTACTGCCTTGCATTGCTTGGTCATGTAATCGAGCTGAAAGCTCGGCAGCCCTGCGAAATTATAGCCCATTTTCGTTAAATAGTCGTCCTTGTTGTCCAGGTACGTATCCGTGAATTCGTATTCACCGTCTACGATGTTGTAGTCGACCCCTTCAATGCCGTACCAAGTCAAAACGCCTACTTCCTCGCTCTGCAGGTAATCGCACAGGGCGAAGACGGCCTCAGGGTCTTTGCAGGTCGATGTGATGCCAAATTCCCCTCCGTAAGCGTCACGGCCGTATACGTACGCGTGTCCATAAGGCCCTGTAAGAACCGTAGGTTCCATGATAGGCGCATCCTGGTCAAAGTCCCACTGCGGATCGATGGCCTGTGAATAACCCGTACAGTTAGAAATGAAATGAATCATCGAACCGATACGATCATTAGCAAAGAGTGAAGCTTGCGTATCGTAATTGGCAGTAGCAAACTCGTTATAAAGAAGGCCTTCGTCGTATAGCTTTTTGACCCAAGCGAGAAATTCGCGATAGCGCTCATCCGCGTAACCGCAGATGACTGTACCGTCGGCTTCCACCTGGTAACCGTTACTATCGGTAAGGTCAAGGCCCCAATACATCCCCCAAAGCTGGATCATATTCGAACGCATAAAGAGCGGGATCTCATCTGTCGGGTCGCCATTACCGTTGGGGTCGCCGTTTTTCACGGCGACGAGATATTCATAGTAGTCGTCAATCGTCTTGATATCTGCGACATCCATGCCCAGGTTCTCCGCCCATCGTGCGTTGATCATCAGACAGCGCATGTTGGAATCGGTCGTATAAATATAGGGCAGGTAATACATGCGGCCGTCGACGGTGGTCAACTCCGCCTTGAGGTTGGGATGCTTTTCGAACTGCTCAGCGAAATGGAATCCCATTGTTTCATAATAATCCGTCAAATCCAGAAAAATGCCCGCGTCGATATAGGCCTGCAAATCTGACATACTACCGTTTGTCAGCACTAAATCAGGCAGGTCGATAGCGGCTGCCAGGCGCGGTTTGACGACGTCCGCATAGGAAGAGGAATCGATCAGTTCATACTCGAGTTCTACATTTGCGCGCCGCAGTACCTCTTGCCACCATTCCATGTTGTCAAAGTCGTAGTTAAGCGAGGCTGCATTCGTCGCCAGTACAGAGATCTGCTTCTTCTCCACCGCGATAGGTACAGTGCCGTCATAGGCCAGCGCGGGGGGGAGTATCCCCATGAGCATCGTACAGACGAGCAGCAGGCATGTCAACGTCTTTTTCATTATCGGTCCCTCCATTTTCATTATTGTAAATTGCTTCGATAAAACGACCGTAATATTTTCAGGATGTTATCGGCGCGCTATATCGATATGCAATACGTTAACTTATTTATAATTCATTTTCATCATTTACGCCAGTGTGCAAATGGTGCGCATGCCTAAAATCACGAAATGTACCAAAAAAGCGGTCATCGCATTCGCGATAGACCGCCCGGTTTCCGAAAGCAGAGCGCATCGTGATTGTGCCGGCGCTACTCCCGCGGCGCCTCCATATTCTTGCCGTATTCCCGCGGTGTGCACCCGCATTGACGGCTGAAAGCCCGCTTAAACGTAACGTAATTGGCGTACCCTACCTTTTGCGCAATTGCACTCGCCGATAAATCCGTCTCGCCTAGCAGCCGTATGGCTTCCTCCACGCGAAGAGATTGAAGCCAATCAGAGAACGTAAGGCCCGTATGCGTTTTGATCAGCTTGGATACGATCGTTCGATGGAGTGAGAACCGTTCGGCAAGCTGCGCGATACATAAATCCGGATCACAAAAGTGTTCTTTCACGAACCAGCAAATGCTTTCAGCCGATGGGCCGGATGCGGGCTTTCTCTGTGCAGCGCAGATGCAAGCGCACAGCTCTGCCACACAACCTTCCAGTATTGTCCACTCTGTCGCCTCGTCCAACGCTTCCACCGCTTCATCGTAGCGCTCGAGCACGGAATCCATCGAATGATCCAGTTCGCTGCCGACGCGCCAAAAAAGCCGCATGAGCGCATCAGGCGTATAGTTCCCATGCAGCGTTCCCAATAGCTGGCAGCATTTCTCGCAGTGGTTCGCGCGCAGCATGTTGACGATGCGATTCTCCACGGAGATGGGCAAATCCAACCGCGCGCTTTGCTGCTGGCTTAGCGTGCGCTTGAGTTCGTTATAAGCCTTGTGGAAATCTTTAGGCGCAAAGACGCGCGTCATCGCCGTGTCGTATAGATGCATATGCCCAAGCTTTTTTGCCATCGCCGCCTCGCACGCACAGACAGCGCGCGGTTCGACCCACAGAAAGACAAACTGTTCCTGATCGATTTGCAGAGAGTATAGATGCGTTGTTAAATCTGCGAGATCCACGACAGGGCGCTGGGGCGATTGTGAAGATCGGT
Organism: Bacillota bacterium; assembly: GCA_023404715.1. Lineage (GTDB taxonomy): Bacteria > Bacillota > Clostridia > Christensenellales > Aristaeellaceae > Beduinella. Next base: position 28,303 of record JAEYAR010000073.1, read on the forward strand.
ACTGATATTTGGGCATGAGCAGCGCCAGTAAGCACACGCGCTCATCCCGTAACTCCGGGATGACGGAAACCACGTATTCATCCTCAAAATTAAAGTGCGGGTTGGTGAGCATTCCGTAATAAATCTCATCGTTCATCATAGCGAGAAAGCGATTTTTTGAACGCACCAGGCTTTCCTTCTCTGCACTCAGCTGGTCCTGACGCAGAGACAGTGTGTCGAGATAATCCTGCAAGAAACGGAATGGGTTGGCCAGATCATGCTTTTGCCCCCCGGCCTCCAAAACCATGCGCTTTACAGGCCGGTTGATCACGCGCGTGGCGAGAATGGAGACGAGCGCGCAGGCCAATAGCAATGCAAAGAGCAGCACGCCAAGCAACGCCAGAATGCCCGGCAGTTCAACCTGCTCAAACGGCTGATATCCCACAAGTATGGAAAAAGTGGATGCAGGATGCATCAGTCGCTTAGCCTCCACAGGCTCGCCCCATACGCTAAGCGTCTGATCCCCCAGCGCGGTTTCGATGTAGACGGCTCCCTCTGGGCGCACGCTATGGATGCGTGCGGAAACTGCCTCTTTGTCGAGGAGTAAACATACGACGCTCTTGTCGCGCCGGAATGAATGGTCGTTCAGCGTAAACGCACAGAGCTTGCCGCCTGCGACGCTTACGGCAGGCGCGACGGTGTTGCCCAAAGAAGTATCGATTTGAACGGCGTTGTAAATCTCTTGATAACTCTCAATGGTATACCACCCGCTGCGACAGATGACCGAATTGAGCGCCGGTGTGATGACCAGGATATCGGATACAAACTGCATACCCGTAATCATGGATTGCAGGCCTTCGGAGATTTCTATGCGCTTGAGCCCGTCAAATTCAT
>JAEYAR010000133.1 GCA_023404715.1 Bacillota bacterium
TTCCCATCCCGAACACAGAAGTTAAGCCCTTATGCGTCGATGGTACTTGGCTGGTGACGGCCCGGGAGAGTAGATCGCTGCCGGATCCCATAAAGAGAGTTGCATGGCAACTCTCTTTTTACGTATATAATATAAATAGCCTGCCATGCGTTCATTGCGTTTGACGGCTTAGGCCATCTATGTTACAATAAAAGACGCTGTGCAGAGAATGTGCGGCGTCTTTCGTTATGTATTATGAAGAAAAAGATCATGGAGGGAACGGTGTGAGACGACTGACGTGTATTTTGGCGGCGGCATTGCTGCTGTTCATGCCGGTCATTCGAGGCGGCGCGGAAGATGCGGTGGATGCGCAGATCGAATCCGTACTCGAGATATGCGTGGAAGAGCTGGGTTATACCGCGACGAAGGGCGGATTCAGCAAATACGGCGAGTGGGCGGGGGGCGCTTATAAGGAGTGGTGTTCGGAGTTCGTCTCCTGGTGCACGCAGCAGGCCGGAGAGCGCATGAGCGAGCCGCTGCTGGACGTGCTATACCCAATGCAGGCGGAGTGTCAGACGGGCGTGGATTGGTTCATCCAGCGCGGACGCTACGTGACCACGACGGGCACGCTCAAGGGCTACGGCGAGCAGTGGCATTGGTCCGACGGCGTATCCACGGCAGAACGCCCGTATATCCCGCAGCGGGGCGATCTGATTTATATCGAATGGTACAAGTACAACCGCATCGATCACGTAGGCATCGTGGAATACCTGACGCGGGATATGGACGGAGCGATCCTCATCCACACGATCGAAGGCAATAACAAAATCCTGGGCCCCTCCCCCACGAACGTTCAGCGCTATACATACCGCTTGGACGACGCCAGCATCCGCGGTTACGGCGTGACGCGCGACGATGCGGTCGGCACTACGCTGCAAAAGGGGCACGAGAGCGACGCGGTCGCGGCATTGCAACGCTGGCTTACGGCCACGGGGCATTACGCCGACGAGGCCACGGGCAAGTTCAACGCGCGCACGGAGGAGGCCGTCAAGGCGTTTCAAAGGGAAGCCGGGTTATCTGCCACGGGCATCGCGGACGCGCAGACGCAGCGCGCCCTGAAAGAGGCGGCGCAATAAAAAAGAGGGATTGCCCTCTTTTTTATTGCGCCTTATCCTTCTTGAACGTCATATTCGGGAAGAGTCTCTCCATGCGTTCGTCGCCGAAGCGCGCGTCGAAAAAGGATTCTACGAAGCCGCGCGGCGGCTGCCCCGCGTCGCGCAGGCTCCAGCGCAGCACGGCCCAGGCGCTGAGGGCCATATCTATGCACAGCAGCGCGCATACGACCCATGTGAGCGGCTTGCCGATCTTATCGGGGATGCGCAGAATCCAGGCGTTGAGCAGCGGAAATAGGTTTTTGATCCAGTAGCAGGAGAGCACGCCCCAGAAGAACGCGTACAGCAGGCAGATGCGCCCGTTTACATTGTAAGGCATCTGCGAATAATCCCACGAGGTGGAGCCGAAGACCATCTCCTGTGTCCAGGAGCAGGCATATTCGACCACGCTGCCGATGACCGCGCCGAAGAAGAGGATGTGCAGGTCGCGGTGGAAGCGCAGGAAGTAAAGCCCGATCGTCAGCGCGACGCAGCCAAAGCCGTATACCGGGTTAAACGGCCCCCAGATGACGCCCACGCGGTTTTCATAGTGGCCGCGCGTCAGCAGGCAAAACAGCGTTTCGATCACCACGCCCAGAAAGCAGCCGAGAAAGAAGATCCAAAAGAGCTTGTAAAAGTTAACGCCCTGCGCAAAGCGGTTCTCCTGTCTCTCGATGCGCTCGATTTCGCGCTCGTCGACGCTCTTGATGCGCTCGATGGTGTCGGCAAGCGCCTGCCTGTAGTTCACAGAGGTCGCGCTGGGATTGCGCCTAATCAGCTTGCCCAGATCCTGACCGGACTGCGAGCGCAGGCGCTCGATCGCCTCGCGGCAGGCGGCGTAGCGCTGGTGCAGCTCCGTACGGATTTCCTCCGGCAGATCCTGCAGGGCGGCGGCGCGGGCGTGGATATCGTCGAGCAAGTCCTCCGTACGCTCGCGCAGCTGTTCCTTTGTCTGCCCGGCGGCCTGCTCAAAGGCCGCTAGGCGCGCGTGGATTGCTTCGGCCTCCTTGCGCAACAGCTCGCTCTGCTCGATGAGCTTGCGCAGGTTGTAGGCCGAGCGGAAGGACGAGACGAAGTCGTACACAAAGACGACGCTGACGACGAAGACGAGCGCGCCGACCATTTGACCGGACAGATAGAAGACGAAGCGCTCGAGGACGGGCTGCAAAAAGGCGATCAACGCGACGCTGAGCGCGCCCCACGCGAGCGACGAGGTCAGGCAGATATGGCCGTTCAGATTAAAGCGCTTATGGCTGTAATCCCAATAGCGTACCTTGAACAGGCGCTCCATACAAACACCGGTGAAGTATTCGAGCAGGGTTGCCGCGAGCATGCCCAGCAGAAAGACCAGCGCGTAGTTTGTGCGCACGGGCAGCGTAAAGATCAGAATGATGACCGCGCCAAAGCCATAGATCGGCAGGAACGGCCCCTTCATAAAACCGCGATTGACCGGCTTGTGTTTGGAAAAGGACACGACGGTCGATTCGAAACACCAACCGATAAAGCAGTATAGATAGAAAAACAGCATCCATTGCGTCCAATGATAGGCCATGGCTCTTTTCCTCCCCGTCTTCCTCGCCCATGGCTATGATTATAGCAAGCAAAAAATGCGCTGGCAAGGCCTGGACGACATAAATCGACAACTTTCGCGCGCGGGTCAAAACAAAAGGAGGAACCGGCGAGCGGTTCCTCCATGGCGATTCACGTCCTCTTACTTGGCAGCCTTGGCAGCCTCGATCAGGCCCTTCACATAGCCCAGCGTATCGACCAGCGTGCAGCCGGAGACGGCGTCGACCATCTCTTCGGCCGTCTTGCCTTCGATGGCGGCTTCCAGCTCGGCGACGGTCTTACCGGTCACGAAGTCTTCGATCGCGGCGTAGTTGGCATCCAGCGAGATGGTCGAGCCAGCGGCGGCCATGTTCTCGCTATAAGCGGCGGCGTTCACCTTCTTGGAGGCCAGGACCTTGCCCTCCGGATAGCTCTGACCGAAATCCGCGTCGCTGTTGGGCACGCCCACGCTCGTATCGGCCGCCATGAACTGGAACTCGTCGATGTACGCATCGGCGATCTTGTCGCCCTGCATCGCAACGGTCATCACCGCGAAGCACTTCGTGCCGTGCGCGGCGTACTCGACCTGACCGATCTTGACCGCATCCTCAGCGAGCGCGAAAGCGGGGATCATCATGCAAATGACGAGCAACAGGGAGAGAAACTTTTTCATGGGAATCATCCTCCTTTGGGATGCCTGTCCGGCATCCATCATTTAGCATCATTATATCGCGGCGCATTCACGTTTGCAAGAGGAAATCGGGTAATTATTGGAATATGACTGTCTTTAACCTTTGCGCCTTGAACCTCGCGCCTGCGGCAAACGCCTCGCCAGCACCTCATCCGAGGCGACCGAGTACCCGAAGAACCCGAGCACCCGCCCTAGCGCGTAGTATTCGCCGTGGCTGTAGGCGCATAGCTGCGCGCGCTCCATGTGAAGCTCGCCCTTTTCGCCGAAGAGATCCTCCTTGACATAGACCTCGAGGATTCGGGCGAGGAACAGGTCGTGGCTGCCCAGCTCCTGCACGCTCTGGACGCGGCAGGCCAGGCAGATCGGCGCCTGCTGGATGGCGGGCGCGTCCGTAAGCGCGGGCAGGCACACGGGCGTAAGCGAGCAGGCGGCGAACTTATCCAGGTCGCGCCCGCTCTTGACGCCGCAGAAATCCGTAGCCTCGCACAGCGCCTGAGAGACGAGGTTCACGTAAAAGCAGCGGCTTTGCATCAGCTGCTCGTGGGAGAACCGGGACTTGCGCACGCTGATGGAGAGCATCGGCGGGTCGGAACAAATCGTGCCCGCCCAGGCGACGGTGATGATGTTATCCTTATCGTACGGCGGCTGCGTGCCCCGGCAGGAGACCATCACGGCGGGTACGGGCGCAAGAAACGTCGTCGCGCCCAGCGGCTTAAAAGCGGAGTCCCTTTTTTCCTCGGGCATGGTCACACCTCGTAATCGGCGGCGCAGCTCTTCTCGCGCACCGCGTGCATGTGCGCCTGAACGGGCAGGTGCACGGGGTGCGTGCGGTAAGCGTCGAGCGCTTCACGCGTTTCAAACAGCGTCGTCAGACAGATATCGCACGAGCGCTCGGAGTGTAGAAGGTCCACGCCGACCTCCAGCTCCTTCATGCCCTCGATCTTCCCCTGCATGGAACGCAGCTTGGCGGCGGTCGCTTGAATGTTTTCCGGGCTCTTGTCCTTGAGCCAGAACATGACGATATGACGGATCATCGATAGAACCTCCTCTTCATGATTGCGCCCGCTTAGCGGGCGGACGTCGCCTCGTAGACGAGGCGCATGGCCGCGACCGCGGCGTCCTCCATATAAAACGTCAGGGTGTAGGCGCCCAGCGGGTTGCCCTGCGCGCCTTCCGTGTCGAAAGTATAGTGGATAGCCTCCTCGAAGCCGAAATCCCCATCCTCCGTGTTCTCTTCGCTTTGGGCGCTGCTAGCGGGGAACTGGGCCAGCAGGGCTTCGCGCGCCTCGCCGATTTGAATGCCGCGCACGGTGGGCAGCGGGAAGCCGGGCGCATCCCAATAGGCCGCGTAAAGGGTGGCCTCGAGGCTCAGCACCTCGTCCGGCAGGTCGCTGGCGCCCGTCAGTCCCTTCATGGGGTCCAGCAAAGCGCTGGCGTCCCCGGTCAGGATTTGCAGGATGCCGCCGGCGCAGTAAAATACGATGACCGTGCCGCCCTCGGCCTGGTGCCACCAGCCGTAGCGCTCGGGCGCGTAGGAGGCCGCAAAGTCCGCGACCGTCTGCTCCGGCACGCTGAAGACGGCCTCTACATCGTCGGGGCCGAAGGGAAGCGGGTCCGCGAGCGACAGCGCGGGCAGGAGGAGGAGGGCGCAAAGCAGGGATAGCAGTCGTTTCATCGCCGCCCTCCGCTTAGCGCACGGCGAGGCGCAAAACCGCCTCGATGGCCGGCGTATCCAACTCCACGAAGTGGCCGCACGTGCCGTTCGGGCCGCGCACGACCTTGGCGGCGAGCGCGGGGATGTCCGCCTCGTTCGCGCCCAGCTCCGCAAAGGTCACGGGCATGCCCAGGGAGCGGAAGAAAGCCTCCATGCGGTCGATGCCCGCCAGCGCGGTGGCCTCGGGCGCGCGATAATCCATCTCGCAGCCCCATACGCGCACGGCAAACTGGGCGAAGCGCATCACGTCCTGCTTGTACACGTAGCGCATCCAGGCGGGGAAGGTCACGGCCAGGCCCGCGCCGTGCGCGCAGTCGTAGAGCGCGGAAAGCTCGTGCTCGATCTGGTGGGAAGCCCAATCCTGCTCGCGCCCCACGCCGACGCTGTTGTTGTGCGCGAGCATGCCGGCCCACATGAGGTTCGCGCGCGCGTCGTAATCCGCGGGGTTTTCCATGACGGCCGGCGCGGCTTTGACGATGCCCTGCATCAGGGCCTCGGCCATGCGGTCGGTGAGGTCGACGCCGCCGGTATGGGTGAAGTAGCGCTCCATGATGTGCGCCAGCATGTCGACGATGCCGCAGGCCGTCTGATAAGGCGGCAGGGTGTAGGTGAGCTCGGGATTCATGATGGCGAAGAGCGGACGGTTGAGGTCCGTAGACAGACCGCGCTTGAGCATGCCGTCCTCAAGCGTGATGACGGAGGAGTTGGAGCCCTCCGACCCGGCGGCTGGGATGGTCAGCACCACGCCGTGCTTCAGGACGGTCTTGGGGGCTACCTTGCCGCAGTAAAAATCCCAGAAATCGCCTTCGTACGGGATGCCCAGGGCGATGGCCTTGGCCGTATCGATGGCGCTGCCGCCGCCGATGGGGAGCACGAAGTCGACGCCTTCGCGGCGGCCCAGCGCGATCCCCTCGTAGACGAGGCCGCTGCGCGGGTTGGGCTTCACGCCGCTGATCTCTACGTGGGTCAACCCGGCCTCGTCTAAGGAGGCGACGACGCGGTCGTACAGCCCGGAGCGCTTGACGGATCCCCCGCCGTATACGAGCAGCACGCGCGTGCCGCCCAGCTCGCGAATCAGGGAGCCCGCCTGGCGCTCCGTACCCTTGCCGAACACGAAACGCGTGGGGGAATAAAACGCAAAACTCTGCACTTGAAAAACCTCCTGCTTCTTGATTGAAAACGTACCAACCTATATAATACCGGTGTGGGAAGGAAAATGCAACGCTTTTTCACGGACGGCTGTTTTTTAAGGTGTGGGGGCTTGCCATCGCGCGCGCGGTATGCTATCCTGCCCCTTGTAAATGCGGTTACCATCAATTGGACGGGCATTTCCAATGAAAAATTTTCATTCTGAGGAAAGAAAACGCATGAGCATGCCGTCTATTGAGTAAGAACGAAACGGAAGCGAAAGCGCCGTTTGGAACGAAGCCGCGTGGAAGCGGGATGGAGGGAAAAAGAATGAGTGGAAAACTGAGAAAGATGCTGGCGGTGCTGTGTGCGGCTGCGATGCTGCTGAGCACGGGGGCCATGCCGGCGATGGCGGCGGATGCGACGCCGGGCGAGATTACACAAAACGGAAATGATTTTACGATTACGGCTACAGCAAGCGGATCGACCGTGACGGTAACGGGTACTTTTATTCCTAAAGTGGGAAATGGTACGGTGAGTGGACTAAGCGTAGATGTAGCGCTTGGCAGCAGCTCAGTAAAGAACGTATCGATTACCTCTCCCAATACGTTTACCGCTACATTTGATAACGTTGCAGCTGGTATACACGATGTAAAGGCAACCTTGCGCTTTAAGATCGATAGCGGTTATGTGGATAATCTGAGCGTGTTCCGCACGACGCAGGTTACCGTTGAGCAGCAGACGCCGCCAGCAGAGCAGACAACGCCACCGGCAGAGCAGACAACGCCACCGCCGACAGAGCAGACGCCGCCGCCGATTACAACCTCGATCTCCAATGTGCAGGCAACCGTGAGCGGAGATCAGATTACGGTGACAGGCAAAGCGCAGGCTGGCGCAACGGTCTCTATCGCGATTTGCGATAAGGACGGCAACGCCATGTGGAGCTTTGCCCATACGGAAATCGCCAATGCGGACGGCGATTTCACGACCGTCTTTACAAAGATGGTAGCAAACGAATACAAGGCGCTGGCGCAATACCAAGACGGCAGTCATGTGATGTATGCGAACGGCAATACGTCCTTCACGGTTGGCACGCCCGCACCGGTCGCCAACCCGATCACCATTTCTTCCATCGAAGGCGGTGAAGAGAAGGTAGTTGTCACGGGCACCGCGGACAACGGAACAAATGTAGAAGTAACGCTGGCTGCCAACGGCAGCACCTATACCGCGTCGGACACCTCGGACGGCCAGTACAGCGTCAGCGTGCCCGGCCTGCCCGCCGGCACGTACGAGGTGGATGTGAGCGTGAAGAGCACAAACACCGCCGCGCAGGATATCGCTCAGAGGAAGACGGTGACGGTCAATGCGAAGCAGACGAATCTGACGGTTATGGCTTCCTACGACGCGACGAGCGGCAACGTTACCGTCAGCGGTACGGGCAAGGCGAACGCCCAGATCATAATCGATATTGGCACCAAGTCGCGGATTGCTTCGCAGGTGGATTCGCAGGGCAATTACGGCACTACCGCATATGTCGAGGGCGAGGGCAACGACATGAAGGTCGTCGTCGCCTACCTTGATCCGTCCGTCGGTGACAGAGCTACCACCACGGTGGATATTCCTGTGCCCCCCAAGGCGGTGGACATTGACATCTTAAGCGTCAAGGGCGGCGTAAACCAGATCGTCATTGAAGGCACAGGCAAGGAGAGCGCGGTCGTGGAAGCAACAGTCGGCGGCGTAACCGCTCAACAGACTGTTAAAGGCAACAACTTCTCCCTAACGCTTACCGGCGTGCCGAAGGGCAGTTATAAGGACATCGTAGTCAAATACCCGGACGGCAGCAACGGTAAATCCAAGACCTGGACGGAAACCGTCACGGTTACCGATCCGGTCACACTGACGGACATCTCGATCACGACGGTGAAGCCGGAGGTCGGCAAGGTCACCATCATCGGCACCGCCAAGGCGGGCGAGCGCGTCGTCGCCTCCATGGTGACCCCGGAGAACAAGACCGTGACGCGCGGTATCGCCGCCGACGCCAACGGCAGCTATACCATCGCGTTTGACAACCTGGTCTCCGGCACCTACAAGACGCTGGTGATCCAGTACGTGAACGACGGCGTCGGCAAGCAGGCCGCGTATCCGGGCGATATCGTCGTGCCCGCGCCAAGCGTCGACAAGCCGACCATCCAGGTCGACAAGATCTACACCGATACGCTCGTCGTCGTCGGCAAGACCACCCCGAATCTCAAGGTGACGGTATCCACCTCCTACGGCAACACCCAGTACTCCTACAGCCAGAATTCTGGCTCGGACGGCGTGTTCCGTATCCCGCTGACCCGCACGCAGAGCGTGGGCGCGAAGGTGCGCGTGACCGTGACCTACGGCAACAATGAGACGGTCTACACGGACGTCGAGGTGGAAAAGACGACCCAGAAGCCGACCTACCTGACGCTCAGCCGTTACAAGGGCAGCCGCGGCCAGGTCGTGCTCGACCTGCAAAGACGCCTTTCGAGCCTGGGTTACACCGTGCAGGAAACCGCCCGGTTTGACTATGCGACGGAGGAGGCCGTCCGCCAGTTCCAGCGCACCAACGGCCTGGATGTGGACGGCATCGCGGGCAAAAACACGCAGACCCTGCTCTATAGCGTATCGGCAAAGCCCAACGGCTCCCCCTCGCCGGACCGCTACCCCGTGCTCGTGCGCGGCGACCGCGGCAACGCGGTGACCCGCCTGCAGCAGCGCCTGAAGGACCTCGGGTATTACACGATCAAGGTCGACGGTATCTACGGCGTGGGCACCCAGAGCGCTGTGCGCGCATTCCAGCGCCGCAACAGCCTGACGCAGACCGGCACGGCGGACAACTACACGCAGCAGGTGCTCTTCAGCTCCGCCGCCCTGGCGATGGACGACTACGACACCAACTACGTCTACCTGAGCCGCGGCAGCCGCGGCAGCGCGGTCACGCGTCTGCAGAGCCGCCTGGCCGCCCTGGGCTACTACTACGGCTCGCTGGACGGCATCTACGGCAGCGCCACACAGACGGCCGTGCGCCGCTTCCAATCGCGCAACGGCATCCGCTCGACGGGCAACGCGGACGTTAACACGCAGGTATCGCTGTTTAGCTCCAGCGCGATTTCCAACGGCAGCAGCTCCGGCTCCAGCGTAGGCTATGTCTACCTGCACTACGGCAGCCGCGGCACGGCGGTAACCCGCCTGCAGCAGGCGCTCAAGGACAAGGGCTATTTGAAGGGCAAGGTCGACGGCATCTACGGCGACCAGACGTACGATGCGGTCAAGGCCTTCCAGCGCGCCAAGGGCCTCTCGGTGGACGGCATCGCAGGCCGTAAGACGCAGAACGCCCTGTACGGCACGAATTATTAAGCGAATAAGACGAAGCGCCCGGCGCAGCTTAACGGCTGCGCCGGGCGCTTATATGCTGCGCCTCTAAATCAGGTTACAGGGGATCATACAGTTTTGAGCGTCTATGGGGATGACTTCCTCACACATACAGATGATGCCACCGCACCCCCTGGCCAAGCCGGACTTTTCCATTAGCGCGTATTTTTTTATCTCGCGCCGGTCTGGGTTTGCGGACTTCTTGATTTCCAGCGGGTGGATTTGATTGTTCTCCTCGACCAAAATGTCGATCTCCTTGGCGTTGGAGTCGCGATAGTAGGTCAGGTTTGCCGTCGATTTTGCGTAGGCGTAGTGCTTAAGCAATTCCATCACCACGTCGTTTTCAAAGTAATGCCCGCTCGCCGCACCGTTCATTAAAGTGTCCCGCGTGAGCCACATGGAAAGGTGCGCGCAAAGGCCGGTATCGCAGAAATACAGTTTAGGCGTCTTGGTGAGGCGCTTTAATTCGTTATTGGAAAACGGCTGCAGGAGATAAATAATGCCTAAGCCTTGCAGCACGCGCACCCATTCCCTCGCCGTAGGTTGCGCAATTTCGGCGGCTTCCGCCAGCGTCTTATAATTAACCTGCTCAGCCACCAGCGCGGCGCAAGCGTTCAGGAACTTGCGGAAGCGGACCGTATCTGTGATCCCACCGGCCTCTGTCACATCGCGCATGAGATAGGTATCTACATAAGAGTTATAGTATTCCTGCCGCAGCTCCGCATCGGCGTATAGCACCTGAGGCATACCGCCCCGCCAGATATGCTCAAATACGTCCGTGATATCGTTTTTCTTTACCCGCTTTTGCCGCTCCAGCAGGCAAGCGAGGGAAAAGTCGAGCGCATCTGGAAAGTCAATCCCCTCAATCTCATTTTTTGATAGACTGTAAAGCTCTAATAAGCCAATTCTCCCCGCCAGCGTTTCCCGTACGTCTTTCATCATGTTAAACTGCTGAGAGCCGGTGAGCCAAAAGAGGCCCGTTTCCTCGCTATTATCGCACATAATTTTGATTTGCTCAAATAGCTGAGGGGCTTTTTGTACTTCATCGATGATGATCGGCGGCTTATAGGTTTGAAAAAACAATACAGGGTCTTCTTGCGCCAGGGTCCTAGCCATTGAGTTGTCCAATGTGACATAAGTTCTGCTTTGTCCCTGGGCCAAGTGCTTTAGCATCGTCGTCTTTCCGACCTGCCTGGCGCCTGTCACCAGGACGGCTTTAAAGAAGGAACTCATGTGTAAAAATTTTCTTTCCAGCGTGCGTTTTATGTATTGCAACGTGTGCCTCCATGACTTTAGGATAATATAAGATACGGTTTATTTTATCCTAATATGTCCGAGGCGTCAAGTTAAATATTCACCCCTTTAATGGAAAATGAGAGCGCTAAACGGTTGCCTCGTCCTCCACTCAGTGAAATGGAGAGGAACGCATGAAAAACCCGCACAGCGGCCTGATTTGGCAGCCGTGCGGGCAATCGATGAGAGGAGGGCGCATGCGGTTAGAACGAGCGGGCGGCGGAATTTTTGGTGATCGTATGCCCGTCGGCATCGAAGACAACCTGCGGGTTCTTGAGAAAAGCACGGGTATATAAGATTTCCTATTTTCGAAGGAAAGAGGGGAGCGCTCGCGTCTATATCATAGAAGGAGGAAGGGTAAATGAAAAAAGTGATATCTGGATGCATCAGCCTGCTGCTCGTCTCCTTATGCATGGGTGCGCTCGGAGAAAACCCGCGCTACACGCTCGCGGACCTGCGCGAGCAGGCGGCAGAGGGCTGGCACGAGACGTACGAAGCGTACGGGCGGACGGTTCGCATCGACCTGGACGACTTTGTTCCCCAGGCAGAGGCCGCGCCG
>JAEYAR010000151.1 GCA_023404715.1 Bacillota bacterium
GGGGGACAGAGTCCCCCTCCGAAAGCGCCCTAGCGCTCCAGACTCGGCGGCATCGCCCGGTACAGCAGCTCGAACGATTCGCGCGCGGCGAGCAGCGCGTCCACCAGGTCCGGGTCAAAGCTCGTGCCCCTGCCCTCCGCGATCGCGCCCAGCGCCTCGTCGAACGACATCTCGCGCCTGTATACGCGCGGCCCGAGCAGCGCGTCGAGCACGTCGCAAACCGCGACCACCCGCGCCGCGAAGGGGATCTGCTCGCCGCGCAGGCCCTCGGGGTAGCCCGTGCCGTCCCAGCGCTCGTGGTGCGAGGCCGTGATGTCCCGCGCCGCGTCGATCAGCGGGTCGCCCGGGCGCAGCGTCGGCCAGGCGAGGCTTTGCGTGCCCACGGTCGTGTGCTTCTTCATGATGTCGTATTCCTCGGGCGTAAGGCGCCCGGGCTTGAGCAAAATCGCGTCCGGCACGCCGACCGAGCCGATGTCGTGCAGGATGCTCGCCTGCACGATGCTGTCCGCCGTCACGCTCTGCGGCGAGCGCTCGGGGAACAGCTTCGCATAGCTCGTCAGCAGCAGCCGCGTGGCGGCCTGCATGCGGTCCAGATGGTGCCCGCGCGTCTGATTGCGGTATTCGATGAGCGAGCAGAACATGCCGATGAACGCGTCCCGCGCTTCGATCGCCTCCGCGCTCAGGGTCTGCGCCGAGCGCGCGAGGTTTTGCTCGCTGCGGTACAGGCGCGTGAGCGTCACCACGCAGTTGATCAGCCGGAAGTCGCTGAACGGACGCTCCAGGATGTCGTCCACCTCCAAATATTCCACGCCCGAAGCGCGGGTCATCATCCCGTCGGCGACCAGCACCAGCGGCACGCCCAGCTCCCGCAGGCGTTGAATCCGGGTCATCTCGCCGCCGTCCCCCGGCGCGTCCACGATGACGACGTCCGGCGACAGGGCGGCAAGGAAATCCCGCTCGTCCGCCTCGCTCACGCAGGGCACGGCGTGCGCCGTGCCTTCCAGCGCCTGCTGCATCGATTGGGCGAGCTGCGCGCTGCTGAGCGCGAGCATTACGCAGGGCTTGTTCATGGTCACTCCTCCCCTTCGTCCGCCGCGCCGTCAAAGAGCAGCGCGAGCATCTGTTGCAGGCACGTGTCCGCGCCCGCCCAGTCGCATTCGGCGAGCGCCGCGCCCAGCGCCTGCGCGCACGGGCGGACCAGCTCGCCACCCTCGTTTATGAGCTGCTCCACCGTCTCCCTCGCGCGCGGCAGGTCGTAGAGCATCATGTATTCCTGCACATTCAGCGCCAGGTCGTGCGTCTCTGCGTGTACGGGCAGGTGCATGTCCGCTATGCAGGCGTTCAGCCGCTCGCACAGCGCGTCCAGCTGCGCGCATACGCGCGGCAGCGCCTCGCGCACGCCCTCAAACGCCCCGTCCCCCGCCTGCAGCGTGAGCAGCCGAACCTGCGCGCCCAGGGCGCTGTCGCCGATGCGCGCAAGCTCCGACTGCACGCATCGCAGCACCGGCAGGATGCTGCGCACGGCCAGTCGGTCGCGCGTGGCCGCGCGCAGGCTTTGCAGGTGATCGGGCAATCTCCGGCCCGCGCGCGCCACCGAGGCGATGAGCCGCTCGCGCGTGGCCGGTCCCTTGGCGACAGCCTCGTCGATGCCTTTGAACGGCAGGTCGAGCAACGGCGCCAACGCGGCGCGCATGTCGCTGTGCTCGCTCTGCTGCTCGATCACCTGCTTTTCGGGCGGCAGGTATTGATGCAGGAGGCGCGAGAGGCTGTGCAGCTCGATGGGCTTGGCGAGCGTGTCGTTCACGCCCGCCTCAAGGAACGCGCGCCGTGATTCGGGCATCACGTTAGCCGAGAGCATGATGACCACCTGCTGCTTGAACCGCCCGCCCATCTGCCGGATGGCGCGCGCGGTGTCGACGCCGTCCATGCCGGGCATGACGTGGTCGAGGAAGACGATGTCGTACGCGGCGTTTTCAAGCGCGCTGATCGCCGCGCGCCCGCTCTGCACGCAGTCCGAGGCGATCCCGTAGCGCGAGAGCAGGTTGGCCACCACCATCTGGGCCACGCCGTTGTCGTCGACCACCAGCACCCGCACGCCCTGAGTCTTGAAGATGCCGGCCTGCATCGCGCGCTGGGTCTGCGCCTGATGCCGTGTCCCGTGGTCCGAGAGCGCGGATGCGAGGGCGATCGCGTGCAATGGATGAAAGATCACGCAGTCGCTGGGGCGGATGTACGCCGTCAGGCTCGTGGCGGGCGTCATGAGCAGCGTGCGCCGGCAGGTCGGCGGCGTGGGCGTGCGCACCCAAGCATAGGCGCTCTCGCCCGATAGGTCCACCAGCATATGCGTATAGGCGGCGGCGTCCTGCGGCGCCCCGCGCGCGGCCTTGACCTTGAGCCGCGCGGCCATCTGGATGGCCGCCTCGGCGAAGAGCGCGTCGTCGGTGCATACGAGCAGCTGCTTGAGGCGGGCGTCCTCCACCTGCGCCACGGGCGTATCCTGTAATATCTTCTGCTCGATTTCAAACGAGAACGCCGTCCCCCGGCCCAGGGTGCTCTCCACCTGCAGCTCTCCGCCCATCAGCTCCACCAGGCTGCGCGAGATTGCAAGGCCCAGGCCCGTGCCCTCGCGGTTGTGCGTCCGGGTGGTGGATAGCTGCTCGAAGATGCCGTACAGGTGCTTCATGTCCTCCTTGGCAATGCCGCAGCCCGTGTCCGCCACCTCAAAGCGCAGCGCGAGGTCGCCCTCGCGATATAGGCGTCTGACGTTCAGGCGCACGCTGCCCTCGTCCGTGAACTTGACCGCGTTGCCCAGCAGGTTCAAGAGCACCTGGCGGATGCGCATGGAATCGCCCTGCATCTCCTTGGGGATGTCCGGGTCGATGTCGGGCAGGAAGAGAAGCCCGCGCTCCTGGGCGCGCATGTAGATCACGCTGGTCACGTCGGCTAGCAGCGAGGGGAAATCGTAGCGCTCCTCGTATAGCTCCAGCTTGCCCACGCGGATCTTAGAGATATCCAGGATGTCCCCGATGAGGCTAAGCAGATTTTGCGATGCGAGCTTGATATTTTCCGCCTGCGTGCGCTCTGCGATGCCTAGCTGGTCGGAGAGGAGCAGCATGTCCGCCATGCCGCTGATGGCGTGCATGGGCGTACGGATCTCGTGCGACATGTTCGCGAGGAAGTCGTCCTTGGTGCGCGCCGCCTGCTGCAGGCTCTCCTGCGTCTCCCGCAGGCTGTCGCGCAGCTGCTGGGCGCTTTCCAGCGCGGTGTTCGTCTGCGTGAACATGGAAGAGAGGATCGTATAGAGCGTAAAGCCCAGCATGATCGCCCCCAGATAGGCGAGCGCGCAGATCACGGGGCTCGTCCCCAGTATCATGATCTCCGCCGCCGCCGCGAGCAGGAGCGAGAGCACGTAATAGCTGCGCGCATCCTGCGCGAGCGCGGCCGGCGGCCGCTTGTCGGTTCGGGCCGGAGGCAGGGCGAGGAACGCCGCCGACGGCGCGAATACGCACCCCGCGGGCAGGAAAAAGCCCTGGGCGACGCCGCCCACCAGCAGCTGCACCGCGTAGATCACCCCGGCGTAGCCGATCAGCAGCACGCGCGCGGCCTTCGGGTGGCGGCATAGCGCCGGCGCCTGCCACGCCATTGCAACCGGCAGGGCGAAAAGGGGCAGGTGCATCAGATAGAGCCCTACGCGCCCGGTGGCCGCCAGAGGCGAAAACAGCATGAGCAGACATGCCGCCATGGCGACCAGGAGAAAGCGCATGAGGCCTACGCGCAGCCTACCCGGCTGGCGCGCGGCCTCGGGGTCGTTCTGACTCAAAACGAACGCCCGCGCGCGCGATAAGAGCGTCATAGGCCATACACTCCCTGTTTCGTTTCTGAATGCTTCATTATACCATACAAAGCGCCCCAGCACAAACGCTTTTCCCGCCGCGCAGCCCGATACCCATGTCATGAACGCGATGATCGGCGCGCCCGCACATAGCCCAGCACGCATATATGTGCTTGCCTCCCGCAAAGCCATTTGAAAAAGCCGGCAATGCCGAGACCCTCGGCATCGTCGGCTCTTTTTGAATCGCATGCGGTCTGTGTGCGCGCAATACCAATCGCGTCAAGCGTTGTCAAGCTTCTCGCAGACCACGCCGCACCGCTTTTTACAGAACGCGATCCCGTAGGCGAGGATGTTCTCCCTCCCGTCGCTTCGCAGCCGCTCGTCGTACCGCCGCTCTTTGATCTGCGCCATCGCCTTTTCACACGCCTCGCCCAGACCCGCGATGCTCGCCGCGTACTTCACCTCGATCACGATCCCCGCGTCCGGATCCTCCGGCTCGATCAATATGTCGCTGAATCCCTCGCCCGATTCCGCGTTGGATAGGATCA
>JAEYAR010000156.1 GCA_023404715.1 Bacillota bacterium
GAGCTGACCACGCTGGGCTGCCTGCTGCAGTTTATCGGCCTCACCTGCGCGCAGGGCGCTTATCGCGCGGTCGAGGCGCCGGACGATCCGCAGGCGCGGCGCATCGGGCAGCTCAAGCGCGTGCTGGAGCTGATTGAGTCTGCTTACCGCGAGCCGCTTACGCTCAGCCGCCTGGCGGCGGAGGCCGGCATGGCGCCCAAGTACTTCTGCCGCTTCTTCAAAGAGGCGACGCACCGCACGGCCATCGAATACCTGCGCTATTACCGCATCGAAAAGGCCTGCGTGCTGCTCGCATCGGGCGACTGCTCGGTCACCGACGCGGCGCTGGATACAGGATTCGGGGACGTGGCCTATTTCATCCGCACATTCAAACGCCTCAAGGGCATGACGCCCGGGCAGTACGCCCGGCGGCTCAAGCCGGAGGGGGAGCTGCGGGATACTCAATAAGCATCGCTCAGCAAATAAAATTCGAATCATTTTCTCGAATTGGCTTTTATCATCCGGCGAAACAGGCCCCTCTTCTTCGAAACCTAGCCGGCGCAAACACAAAAAAGCCGCGAAGCGTCCGGATGTATCATTGCACAAGGCCATGCTTTAACGCCAAAGCATGGCCTTCTGCTATCAATTTATATGGCTGTCGGTTCAAATATAAACGTTCGCAGCAAAACGGCAATCCGTCAGCCCTTTACGCCCGTGAGGCTGATCCCCTCGATCAGATAGCGCTGGCCGAAGAAGAACAGCACGACCACCGGGATGATCGCGACGGTGGATGCGGCCATCATCAGATGCCATTGCGCGGAATAGGTGCCCATGAACTGTTGCAGGCCGAGCGCTACGGTGTAGCGCGACTCGGAATTGAGGTATACCAATGGGCCCAGGAAGTCGTTCCAGCTCGCCAGAAATGAAAAGATCGCCACGGTGATGATCGCGGGCTTGGTGAGGGGCAGGATGATGCGCGTAAAGATGACGATGTGCCCCGCCCCGTCGACAAAAGCGGCTTCGTCGTACTCGCGCGGAATTCCCCGGAAAAACTGACGCAGGAGAAAAACGTTGGACATGCCCCCGCCCAGCCACGCCGGCAAGATGAGCGGCCAATACGTATCGATCGCATGCACGGTCTTCCAGCCGATAAAGAGCGGGATGAGCGTCACCGCGAAGGGCAGCATCATGCCCGTCATCAGGAGGCCGAAGATCTTGTCGCGTCCCGGCCATTGGACGCGGGAGAAGGCGTAGGCCGAAAGCGTGCTCGATACGACCGTCCCCAGCACCGTCATCAACGTGATGAAACTCGTGTTCAAATAGTACTGCCCAAAGGGCACCGCGCTCATCGCCTGGCTGTAATTGCCCCATTCGACCGGGTCCGGCAATAGAATAGGCGGCACCGTAAAAATCTGATACATCGGCATCAACGAGCTGCGCACCATCCATACAAAGGGCAGCAGGTAAAAGGCGGACAGCAGCAAGAGCACGACGTAGAGGAAAAAGCGGGCGACGCTCTTTTTTCCGCGGATTTTTTTGCTCATTTTCCCGCCCCCTCGTAGTACACCCAGCGCTTGGCGGACCGAAACGCGAGCAGCGTGAGCAGGGCGATCAGGGCGAACAGCACCCAGGCGATCGCGCTGGCCGAGCCCATCTTGGAAAACGCGAAGGCCTGCCGGTACAGGTAATACGCGTAGAACAAGCTCGCGTTGTTCGGCCCGCCGCCCGTCATGACGTACGCCTGCGTGAAGGACTGCATGCCCCCGATGATGCACATGATGAGGTTGTAAAAGATTGTGGGGGACATCATGGGGATCGTGATGTGAAAGAGCTTTATAAAGAAGCCCGCGCCGTCGATCTCCGCGGATTCGTAGAGCTGGCGCGGCACGTCCTGCAACCCGGCCAGAAAGATGATCATCGTCGCGCCAACGCTCCAGTTGCTCATGAGCGCGAGCGATGGGATGACGGAGGCCTCCGCAAAGATCCACCTGCACGTCGGCAGCCCGACGAGCGAGAGGAGGTTGTTCAACGCGCCGAGGCTCGGATCCATCAGGAAGATCCAGATCATGGAGGAAGCGACCGCCGGGACGATCGAGGGCAGGTAAAAGATCGTCCGAAAGATAGAGCGCCCCCGCACGCTTTGGTTGAGCAGCATCGCCATCGCGAACGCAAAGACGATGTTCATCGGGATCGCGAGCGCACAGTAGTACAGCGTCACGCTGAGCGACCGATAAAAGTACGGGTCGCTGCCCGAAAAAAGCGCGCGGTAATTGGCGAGGCCGATCAGCTCCGGCTTGTTGACGAGCTCTAGATTCGTAAAGCTATAATATAGGCTGATGAGCATCGGCATGATCGAAAACAGAAGGAAGCCCAACAGGATCGGCGCGCCAAAGCCCAAGCCTGCGAGCAGATCGTGGCGCTGTCGCCGGGTCATCGCCGGCTTTTCCTTGGGCACGGTAGATCGAAGGGCCATCGTTCCACTCCCTTTCATGTGCATACGTCGTAACGGAGGAAAAACGCCTGCCGATCGCGACCCGGCGCGCCGGGGGATGGCGCACAGAGGGCTGTGCGCCTCCCCGGTGGCTATGCCGTATCGGTCCATCTGTTTACATCGAATAGAAGCCTTCGATCAGCGGCAGCACCTTGGGCTCGATCTCCCGCACCGCCTGCTCTGCGGTCTTGTCGCCCAGCCATACGGACTGCAGCGCCGGGCTCACGAGCGCCTCGATCTGGTCGAAGTTGATGATCTGCGTCTCCGGATCGTAGGTGTTACACGCGAGCGGTGTCGTCATACACGCCTGCTGAAAGCCTTCCGGGCGTCCGGGCAGCGTCGGGGATGCCCACTTTTCGATGAGCTCCGGTTCGGTATACCACTTGGGCATGGCCGGCAGCCACAGCCCCCGGTGCAGGTCGATCGCCTGTTCGGGGTCCATGACCCACTTGTATAGCTCCCAAGCTTCCTTCGGGTGCTCGGTGCTCTTCATGATGCACAGCGTACCGCTGGTGATGATGTATTTCAGCTCCTGCATCTTGGGCAGCACGCCGACGCCCCACGCGAAGTTCGGGATGAGCGCCAGGTCCGCCATGCTCCAGGTGCCGTCGATCGCCATGGCCACCATGCCGCTCTGCAAGCGCGTCGCGATGTTGGGCAGCGCCATCGTCACCTCGGGGCATACGTGGTGTACGTGGATGAGATCCGCTATCTTTTGCAGCGCATCGATCGCCTCGGGGCTGGTGAGGCCAAAGCCCTTGCCATCCTCGGTCACGATATCGCCGCCGTTGGAGCGGACCATCGTCAGCCAGCCTGCCCACCAATAGGGGAAGCTGAGCCCGTACTGCTTGATGTGCTTGGCGTCAAACGCCGGGTCGTTCGCGTCGCGGCCCTTGGTATCAAGGGTGAGCCGCTTGGCTACCTCCAGCATCTCATCCCAGGTCCAGGCCTTCTCCTCGTCGACCGGCGGATACGCGATGCCCGCCTCGTCGAACAGCTTTTTGTTGTACATCATCGTCTGAAATCCGTTAGCGATGAAGCCGCCGAAGCTCTTTCCCTCTTCCCACTCGTACCAGGCGAAATCGAACATGTCGTCTTTTTGATAGGTCGGGTCGTCGGCCATGAAGTCGTAGACGTTCCAGACCTTGTCTTCCTTCGCCCAGCTGTAGCTCATGATGTTGCCATAAGCCAAATCCGGCTCTGTACCGCTGGCGATCATGGTCTGCATCTTGGTCTGAAAGTCGTTCGGGATATGCATGAGCTCTACCTTGACGTTCGGGTAGGCCTCCATGAATTTCTTCACGGTGCTCTCCATGTTCTGTTTTTCGCCGACGCCGCCCCAGTAAGCGAGGCGCAAATTCACGGTCTCCTCCGCCGAAGCGGCGGTGCACAGGCCGCAGATCATAACAGCGGCCATAAGCAGGCTCAATAGCTTTTTCATAGCGAAATGCTCCTTCTTCGTCGTATCGCGTCTTCCTCATTTTCTTCAAGACCCCAGTTACCCGCAAAGCCTCCTTTCTGCGTTTTCTATCAACGATCCCAGCGCATCGCGCATTCCGGCAGCTTTTCTAACGCGATGTGCGGTTCGGATTGATACCAGTAAGCGACGGATGATATGTCCTCTGCCAAGGGATGGAACCCTCCCTTGCGCCAACAGTTGAGCGTGTCCACCGTCACCTTGATGTCCTTTGAAAACCCCACGCAGTCGAGCAGATGCCACCGGTACAGGCTGAACCTGCGCCCGCCGTTCCTATTGTCGCGCCGCGCGAGCGGCATGCCGAGGTAGGGGGTGGAAAAGGGCTGTTCGTCGTTTTCGCAGCGGTCCGTATTGAACGAAGAGAATCCCCAGGCGCCGCCGAAGTAATCCTCCGTCCCGTTGTCGGCCAACGTAGGGTAGCGCGCATCTCCATCCAGATAGAACTTCACTTCGCCCTCGCCCCACCAGTTACTGCTCAGCGCGTTCCAGGCGAGGTAGGTGCCCACATAGTTGCCGCATCCCTTTACGCCGTCGAGAATCGTATAGACCGGCCTGTCCAACGTCGTCTGCGCCCGGCGGTACTGGGCATGAAAGGTGAGTACATCCTGCGCAACGTCGCACAGCTCGTACAAAATGCGATAGGCGACGCAGGCGACCTTCTCATGCCCGTCGTTCGTAAGCGTAAAGCGCGCACGCCTTCGAAACGGCATCTGCCAATACGCGTTGTACGCGTTCCTGGGGTTTGCGCAAACGACCGCCGAACAGACCGGGTGTTTGTCCGAGTCAAAGCCGTTCGCGAAAAACGCGCCGACCGGACATTCCACGGAGGGCACATCCTCCCCATCCCAATAAATCCGAAGCACGAGCTCCGACTGATAAAAGTGACTTGTGGTAAAAAACATTTCGTTTATGCATCCCGGGCCCTCGATATCCGCAAGAACCACCGTTTCCCCGGCGTCGACCTGAAGAAAGGGATGCACCTTGTACGGGTCGTCGAAGACCACATGGTTCGGCCGGTGCTGGGGCGTGCAGGCGCCCCCCGGCGCGCCTGTCGGATTCTCCGCTGATACCTGGCGCGTCACGCGCGGTCTTTCAAAGGGATATGATTGCATCGTCTACGCCTCCTCAAATGATAGCGCCCTAGCGCCATGCGCGACGGCCATCGCTGCGGGATCGGCGCGCTCGCGCGTTATTCTTTCGAGCAATTAATTAACTTCATGCCGTTATTATATTGTCGTTTTTCGCGAATGTCAAGCGTTTATCGCCTCTTTTTGTCCAATTCAGACGGATTTTATTTTTGAGCATACGCATTGACAACGGTTTTTTGAATTGATATAATGGGTTTACAGGCCATATTAATTAATCCGATTAAAAATATCGTCTTCCTTTGCATTTCAATCGCTTAAATGATAAGATGAAAAAAAGTCAACCCGACTGGAGGAGCCGTCATGCAAAAGCAAAGCGGAAGCAACCAGGCCTCATTAAAGGAAAGCAACCTTTCCCTCATCATCCGCAGCATTCATTCATCCCCCAATTGTTCGCGCGTCTCGCTGGCCAACAAAACAGGGCTTAAGCAGGCGACCATCACGAAGATCATCGGACTGCTCATCGAATGGGGGCTCGTCTCGGAGACCGAAAGCATGGAGAGCGGCGTAGGCCGTCGCCCCATCCGCCTGACGCTCAACAGCGACCGTTACCTGCTCATCGGCGCCAGAATCAACCGCAATTACGTGCGCGTGGGCGTATACGATATCTCCGGAAAGCTCTATTCACAGGTCGAAGAGGAGACGAACGCGGACGAAGGCGCCCTCTGCGTCATGCGTCGCCTAAAGGGGCTGCTGCGTACGGCGATCTCCGAGGCGCCCCGCACGCCCCTTGCGATCGGCATGGCGTTGCCGGGGCCGTTCGACGCAGGGCGCGGGCGCATTACGATGATGAGCGGCTTCCCCGGCTGGGAAGAGATCGATATCGAAGGCCAGCTTAAAGAAGCTTTTCACCTCCCCGTCTTTTTAGACCACGACGCCAACTGCGGCGCGCTGGCCGAATTGTGGTACGGTGGGCACGAGAACGGCGAAAACATGCTTTATGTCGTATGCGACCGCGGCGTGGGCGCGGGCTTCATCCTGGGCGGAGAGATCTATCGCGGCGCGCAGGGGTTTGCCGGAGAGATCGGTCACGCCAGCATCAATATCTTCGGCCCCGCCTGCGAGTGCGGGAATCGCGGGTGCCTGGAGCTCTACTGCTCCACCAAGGCGCTTGAAAACGAGTACAAGCAGATCGCTTTCGACGTATTGAACCCGCCCGAGGGCGGCGGCGAGCTCTACGTGCCCGCGGATGAGATCATGCGGCGCGTGGTGCGCGGCGACGATCCGGCCGCACTGCGCGCCTATGAAAAGGTCGTCTCCTACCTCGCCTTCGGCACGGTCAGCATGATCAACACGCTCAACCCAGGCGCGGTCATTTACTCGGACAAGATCACCGCCGGCGGGGCCGCCTTCCTCGACATCGTGTCGCGGACGCTGCGCAGATACCTGATGCCGCACACGCTGGCGCACATCACCGTCTCCACCTGCGCCATCGAGGGCGACCCCATGCTGCTGGGCGCCAGCGTTCTGGCCTTCGACCGCCTGCTCGCGCAGCCCAGCCTCACGTTCGGGCGCTAAGGCCGGGCGGACGGCGAGCCGCCGGGGCGACGCAAAACCTATCGCAGACAGGAGTGTGAGCACATGGCGCTCTATCTCGGGATCGATCTGGGTACGTCGGGCCTCAAAGCCGTCTTCATCGACGAAGCGGGCACGATCGTCGCCTCCGGCTATCGCGGGTACGGCATCGACATCCCCCAACCGGGCTATGCGGAGCAGGATCCGCAGGTCTGGTGGGCGTCGCTCTGCGCCGCTGTCCGCGAGGCGCTGAAAAGCGGCGCGGTAGCTCCTCGCGCGGTGGCGGGCATCGGCTTCTCCGGGCAAATGCACAGCACCGTGCTGCTGGATGCTAATGCGCGCGTGCTGCGCCCCGCCATCCTATGGTGCGATCAACGCGCGACGGGGGAAGCGCGGCGCATTCGCGAGTCCGTCGGCGCAGAGCGGCTGGGACGATGGGTGCAAAACACCGTCCATACCGGGTTTCAGGCTAGCACGCTCTGCTGGGTGCGCAAATGGGAGCCTGCGCTCTTCAAACAGGCCCGCCACGCGTTGCTGCCCAAGGATTATTTACGCCTGCGCATGACCGGCGAGATCGGGACGGACGCGACCGACGCGGCCTCTACCCTGCTATTCGATTGCGCGCACTTTTGTTGGAGCGCCCCGCTGCTCGATGCGCTCGACATCGCGCCCTCGATCCTCCCCGCCCGGGTCGGCATGCCAAGCGATGTCGCGGGCTTTCTCACCGCGGAAGCGGCCGCCGAGACCGGCTTATGCGCGGGGACGCCCGTCGTCTTCGGCGGCGGCGACCAGCCGATGCAGGCCGTCGGCAACGGGATCTTCCATCCCGGCACCGCGTCGTTGACGCTGGGCACGGGCGGGCAGATCCTCCTGCCCATGGAGAGCGCGCGCTATGACCCGCTGCTTCGCACGCATACGTTTTGCCACGCCTTGCCCGGCAGGTGGTATGCGATGGGCGCGACGCTGAGCGCCTGCCTCTCGCTCAACTGGTTTTTGGATCGCGTGCTATCCGGCCCGGATCTCGCGCTCGCGAACGAGGAGGCGGCGCGCGTCGCGCCCGGCAGCGACGGGCTCGTCTTCCTGCCCTACCTTACCGGCGAGCGCACGCCCCACATGGACCCGCTCGCGCGCGGCGCGTTCTTCGGTCTGCAGCTCTCCCACAGCCGCGCCACGATGATCCGCGCCGTTCTGGAGGGCGTCGCCTATTCGCTGCGCGACGCGCTCGACGTGCTCACGCAGCTAAACCTCGGCGTGGAACGCATCGTGCTCGCAGGCGGCGGCGTCAAGTCGGCGCTGTGGGTGCAAATCCTGGCCGACGTCCTCGAACGGCCGCTCTACGCCACGCGCATGCGCGAGGAGGCGAGCGTCGGCGCTGCGATCTGCGCTATGGTCGGCACGGGCGCTTACCCCACGCTGGCCCAGGCCTGCTCGCGCATCGTCCGCTTGGAGGAGCGCCCCGTGCTTCCCTGTGATGCAAATCTCTGCGTCTACCGCGACCGGCTTCATACATTCCGCACGCTATATACGAGGACGAGCGATCTAAACCATACGTAGCGGCGCCGATATCGCTTAGGTTCAATACGTCAAAAGGCCATGCATTCGCTCGAAATGCATGGCCTCTTAACGTCTGTTTTCAAGTAAGTCCGGCCTTGGAAAACATGACCGTCACAGCGTATACCTGCTCATACCCCTGATTCATCAGGTTTTCAGGACTGAAATAGTAGGTCGTGCTACAGGATACAGGGATCTCCCTCGGCGCGACGATCTGCAGCGCCAGGGGAATTTCTTCATCCCACACGATCTTCGTCGCCGGCCCTTGGGCAAATCCGGTCGTGACGGACTCCTCGATCGGCCCCTCCTGTATATGCGCCTCGTTCTGATTGCTGATCATCCCCTGGCCTTGAACCGCCGTCCGAAAGCCGTCCGACAGCCTGCCGAACGTCAGGGCGAGCCGCCCTTCCTTCTCCTCAAGCGCGAATGCGCCGCCCCCAACCGATTCCCAGGCGCCGTCGTCGCCTAGCCTATACGCCTGCGTTTGAATCTGTCCGGCGGGCGCTTCGAGCGCAAAATCGTACAGCGCCGCGTGGTGCTCCTTCATCAGTTGAAAGACGCCCTGCTCCTCCTTGGTAAGGTCCGCATGCATTATCTCCATAACCGCGGGCTTTTTCTGCGCATCGCAAGCGGATAGGAGCAGCAAAAGCGCCAGCGCGCAGAACAAATAAACCATCCGTTTCATTACGATCCCTCTTTCCTGTCGGAGCATTCTTTATTAAATATATCGTATTCCAGGTATAAACGATAGGTTATAATTGAAGACATGCCGCCTTCACCCCCGCCTCCGGTATGTTGCCCATAAATTTTTAATTCATTGTCCTATCAGTAGGACGCGCTTTACTCACTTAGGCTGTATACTTTATGGTATAAAACATGCATTTAAGATACGAGGAGCAAACAATGAACAGTGTACGTTTAGGGGAACGCATCTCTCACGCACGTCATGAGATTCATCTATCGATAGAAGATGCCGCCGACCGGGCAAATATCTCCGCAGCCTATTTTTATCAAATCGAATCGGGGAATCGCATACCTCATCTACCAGTTTTTATAAGAATATGTAATACGCTGTGTGTGACACCTACCCACCTTCTCGCTGATGAACTTGAGCTCAATGAATCGGATCCCTACCGGCGCGCATGTAACGCGCTTCTTCGAGCATCTCCATTACAGCTGCAAATGATTATCGCAATGCTCGATTCGATTAACGAAATCGAAAGAAAACCTTAAACGCATGCATCCCCTTCAGCGCCCAATGTCATTCACTTATCGCAAAAAATAATACTGCACACATGCAGGGGCCCGCCCGTAGCCTAGCGCACATACGTGCAATGCCATTTAAAAAGCCGGTAATGTCGAAGTCCTCGGCATCGTCTGCTTTTTTTGATTGCATGCGGTCTGTGTGCGCGCAAAACCAATCGCCTCAAGCTTCGTCTAGCTTCTCGCAGACCACGCCGCACCGCTTTTTACAGAACGCGATCCCGTAGGCGAGGATGTTCTCCCTCCCGTCGCTTCGCAGCCGCTCGTCGTACCTGCGCGCCTTGATCTGCGCCATCGCCCTTTCGCACGCCTCGCCCAGACCCGCGATGCTCGCCGCGTACTTCACCTCGATCACGATCCCCGCGTCCGGATCCTCCGGCTCGATCAATATGTCGCTGAATCCCTCGCCCGATTCCGCGTTGGATAGGATCA
>JAEYAR010000168.1 GCA_023404715.1 Bacillota bacterium
GATCGAGACGGTGAGCAGGTTCGTGCCCATGCTTTGGATCGACTCGCTGACCGAGGCGGTGGTGCCCTGGCCGATGGCGATGAGGACGACGACCGACATGACGCCGATGATGACGCCGAGCATCGTGAGGCATGCGCGCACCTTATTGGCTCTGATGGCCTTGAAAGCCATGGAGACGGTCTGAAAGAGCATCATATGACCACCTCGCTCTCATGCGCGGGCTCGAGCACGCGCCCATCGTGGATGTGGATGCTGCGCGGGGCCTGGGAGGCGATGGCCGGGTCGTGCGTGATGAGCACGATGGTGTTGCCCGCCCCGTGCAGCTCATGCAGCATGCGCATGATTTCCGCGCCTGTCTTGGAATCGAGGTTACCCGTGGGTTCGTCCGCGAGGATCAGCGACGGCTGGGTCACCAGCGCACGCGCAATCGCCACGCGCTGCTGCTGGCCGCCTGAAAGCTCTGTAGGCTTATGATCCATGCGGTCGAGCAGCCCCACGCGATCGAGCACCTCCTCGCTCATCCTATGGCGTTTGCCGGCGCTCATGCCCTGATAGACGAGCGGCAGCTCGACATTCTCCTGCGCCGACATTTTGGAAAGCAGGTTGAACTGCTGAAAGACAAAGCCGATCTTTTTGTTGCGGATGACCGCCAGTTCATCCTCCGTGTAGTCGTTGATTTCCTGTCCGTCGAACAGGTAGGTCCCTTCGTCAGCCATATCCAGACAGCCGATGATGTTCATCAACGTCGATTTGCCCGAGCCGGACGGACCGATGATGGAGACGAACTCGTGCGGCCGGATGGAGATGTCCACACCGTCCAGCGCCGTTACGACGTTGTCGCCCATCCGATACTCCTTTCGCACGCCATACATCTGAATCATGTTACATTTCCTTTCTCGCCCTGCCTGCTGCGCACGCGGGGCCCGCAGCGGCGATTTGAAAATCGCACGCTGCTCGTTCGCTTCGCTCCCCTTTTCTAATCAAAACCCGCCGGGCATGCCGCCTGCGGGCATACCGCCGGGCATGCTGCCCATGCCGCCGGCGCTGCCGCCGCGGCTGTCTCCGCGGTCGCCGCCGCCCGTCACCATCGTCGGCATGCCGCCGATGTTCACAGCGCTGGAAGAGGAGGCGGATGAGCTGGCGCTCTCGTAGAGCACGGACTGCCCCTCGCTCAGGCCCGAAAGAATCTCAGCGTAGTCGTCGTTCATGAGGCCGACCTCGACCGTCTGATAGCTGCCCGTCGCGCCGCCGGAGGCGGTGAGCACGCAGTACTGGTTGTTGATCGTCATCAGCGCCTCGACAGGGATGTAAAGCGTATCCTCCACGTGCGATACCTGCACCTCGCCCGTCGCGTTCATGCCTGCCTTGATACCCGTGCCCGCCGCGTCAAAGGAAAGCTTCACGTCGTACGTCGTCACGCCACTGTCGCCAGAGCCGACCGGGGCGACCTTTTCGACCACGCCATCGACCTCCAGATCGCTCAGCGCGTCGACCGTAATCGTGACTTTCTGCCCCGGCTCCACGGAGACGACGTCCAGCTCGTCGACGGCGATGGTCAGCGTCATATCCTCTCCCTCCAGAATGGAGAGCAGCGCGGCGCCCGACGTCACGTCGTCGCCGATCGAAAGATCCTCTATGGAGGCAACGACCCCGTCACAGGGGGCGAGCACGATCAGGTTTTCACGGTTTTCCTGCGCGGTAGCCAGCTCCTCCGCAGCCGTCTCCCGTTGGATACGCAGGCTTTCCTGCGTCAGGGTAAGCGGCGAATCGTCCAGCGCGTAGATGACGTCCTTGCGGTTGATCTCGTCGCCGACGTTCACGCGGATTTGACGGATTGTGCCGCCGTAGGCGGAAACGGCCATGGGTTTGTTGATCTCAAGCGTGCCCGTGCCGACCACCTCGCCCAGACCGTTCGTGACCGTCACCTGCGCATCCACGGGCAGCGTGTCGTCGTTGATCGTGAGCACCGCCTTGGTGCCCTGCATATACAGGTCGGTCACCTCGCCCTCTACCGTAAAGGCGGAGCCTACGACCGTGCCGGAGCCGCTTACGATGAGCGTATCGTTCAGCTCGACGCCCGCGCCCGGCGCGACGTCGAACGCAACCTTCATGCGACCGTCGGTCGACAGCAGCGCGACCGCGCCGTAGCGGCGATAGACGGCGAGCGCGTCGTCCCCCACCTGGCCGTAGAGCTTCATGACGCGGCCCGCGATGGGCGACTTTACCGCCGCGACCGTGGCCCCGGGCGACGTGCCCATGATCTCGTCGTCCAGCTCCCATAGCGCATATTCAAGATCCTGGATTTCCGCGTCTAAATCATTATTGGATAGCACGGCGAGAATGTCGCCCTTCTTCACCTCGTCCCCGACATCCACGCGCATCTCGGCGAGCTTACCGTCGGTCTTAGCCGTCACGGTCGGCTGGCTTGCAGCTTCGATCATGCCCGTGCCGTAAATCGACTTATCCAGGGAGCCGCGTAGCACGGCAGACGATACGTACGACGTGGTTGAAGCCGCCGCGTCGACCACCGTCTGCTGTAAATAATACCGATAACCCAAGACCCCGATCGCCGACAGGATCGCCAGAAAGACGATCCACTTGACGATCCGTTTGACCATGCGCTTCGTGCGGCGCGTATTCCGCCTCTTTTTCTGCGGCGCCGTGGGGGATTGCTGAACCTGCTCGCTCATATGCCATAAGCCTCCTTCGATTGATAAAAAAAGTGTAAAGGAAAAATGCGTCTGAAATATGGCACAAAACGTAAGAAAGGCAAACGACTTTGGCAGTTTGCCTTACTAAAGTTCATATTCTTGTCTTTGCCGCGCGCCGCCTCAAAATGGCCCACGCCGCGCAGGCGAGCCCCCCGCCCGCCGTGAGGAACGCCCCGACCGCAAGGCCCCGTGGGCGGTAGCGGAAGCGGACGGTGTGCCTCCCGGCGCTCACCTCCGCCGAGAGGAACAGGCCGAACGCCGGCTGCGTCTGCACCCTCTCCCCGTCGATGAGGACCTCAAATCCGCCGTCCGTGGGCAACGTAAAGAGGAGCGCGCCGTCCTCCTGGGCGACGAAGCTGCCCTCGCCGGCACCCTGCGTGAAGCGCGACCAGCGCACGCCGCCCGCCTGCAGCGCCCGGGTCGCGGCAGACAGCGCCTGCGTATCCTCGTAATACAGCTGCGGCTCCCGCGGGCGCGCACGTCCGCCCATCAGCCGCAGGCGCACCTCCACCGTCTCCCCTGCCGCAAACGTGCCCAGATATCGGGTGGAAAAGCACCCCTCCGCCTGGTACGCATCCTTCGTAACGCCCTGAACGATCAGGCCGATCTCGCAGTCGTATTCATCCAAGGGGACGTAAAGGTATAGCGGCGCCTCGCGCTGCGCGGTCAGCGTGTAAACGACGTCGCCATAGGGCGCGCCCGACATGGTCGCGACCGCGCCGTCCTGCGCCTCCGCAGCGCCCTCCAGCCGCACGCGCACGCCGCCTTCGTGCGCGGCGAATACCGGCTGACCGCCGGGCGCGAGCTGCCCATAGATCTCGCTTATGCGTACAAACGGTTCGCTGTCGGATGAACGCAGCGCGCCCGCCCGCTCGCAGGCGAAGGCGACCGGCAGCGCATACGGATTGACAAACGCCCCGGCCTGTTCGATGTTCGACGGCGCCAACCCCGCGTAGACGGAGGCATCCGCGAGCACGTAACGGATGCCCAGCAGCGCGTCGGCCGCCAGGCTCGCCCCTTGCGCATACTTCGCGAAGATGCCGTTATCCCGGTAACCCAACGTGCGCAAGAAAAAGCGCACGTCGTAACGCCCCATCGAGCTGTAATGCGTCAGCCCTGCATACCCGTGCAATAGCGCGTCGTTGACGTTGAGCGCTTGTGCGTTCTCCACGCGGTAGACGTCCGCATCGGCCGCCTTTAGCGCCTGCACGCGCGATTGCGTCGCCTCCTGCGCGTCGCAAAAGGCGGTCGTCTCGCATTCGGCCAAAAGACGCTGCATCGTCTTTAGCGTGTTTGCGCCCACGGACAACGTGACCGCCATGATCAGCGCCATCAGGCGTATGCGCGCATGCCCGCCGAGGCACAGGCACAGGGCGCAGACGGCGAGCAGCGCGGCATCCCAAGCAAATCCTTTGAGGCTCACCTGCGGCAGACGCAGCGCGCACAGCCCATAGAGGCAGACGATCGCGCCAAAGACGGCGAAGACGCGCGTTCGGCGCAGATCCCCGATATGCCGCAAGCACATTTGCGCGCCCAAAATGACGACGAGACTGAGCAAAAAAGAAAAACGGTAGGGAAACCAGGTAGGTTCGTTGAGCCCGTGCAGCAGGCTGCAAAGCACGTTTTGACAAATACAGAGGACCAAAGCCGCAAAGAGCAGCAGCATGTGGAGGCGCTCTTTTCGCGAAAGCTTGGCGTTAAACGCGCTGAGCGCAAACAGCAGCACCGCCAGCGCGCCGCAAAAGAGGTTCGGCGGCCCGTAGGTGATATCGGCGCTTGAAAATGCGCCTGTGCGCAGCTGTAGCAGCACGTCGGTGAGCGATATGCGCCAGGTGGCCTCGGGCCACCGGAAGGCCGCCTTGCCGCCGCTAAGGGCAAGGACGGCCGGCAGCCAGACAATAGCGCTCAAAGCGCCCGCCAGCAGTGACGATGCCGCAAAGCGCGCCGCGCTGCGCCGCTTTGCGCCCGATAGCGGCAGCGCGGTCAGGAAGACGAGGACGGAGAAGATGCAGAGCATATACCCGATGTAATAGCACGTCGCGATGGCCGCCGCGAGCGCGGCCACGTAAAGCGCCGCGCCGCGCCCGTCGATCAGGCGGCGAATGCCCGCATAGACGAGCGGGGCGAGGATGACGCCGTCGAGCC
The DNA here is from genome assembly GCA_023404715.1 of Bacillota bacterium. Classification (GTDB taxonomy): domain Bacteria; phylum Bacillota; class Clostridia; order Christensenellales; family Aristaeellaceae; genus Beduinella. The sequence goes on from JAEYAR010000168.1 coordinate 4,857, forward strand.
ACATCAGGTTATGAAAGAAGACCGTTACGTAACCGCACAGCGCATAGGAAAGCGCAAGCAACGGCGTTTCACGCGCGCTGGAGCGCATATCCCGGGCACAGGCCGCAAAGCACAGCCCCGCCGCGCCCACCTTCAGGGCCGTTACAAGCGTCACGGCCATGTCGAGCAGCCGAAGGGGAAAGAGCAGAAAGAGCAGATTAAACGGGCTGAGCAGGTAATAACCGGCGAGCCCCGCCGTCGAGGCGCCCAGCTGCATGCCCATCGAATACGCGAGCCCTTCGCCGGAAGCGAGCGCATGCTTGAGCGCGCCGAAAAAGCTCAAATACTGCGTCTTCATGTCGTAGACGAGCAACGTCCTTTGCCCGAAGGGCGTCACCTGCAAGAGCGCGCACGCCGCGATAAACAGAGCCGCCGGGAAGCAAAAGGATAAGATCAGGCGGGTCTTTGTCTTCGCGCCCTTCATGACTGATCCCCCGTACAGCCGAGCACGCCTTTTTCAATAAACCGCCTGCACAAAAGCAACACCTCTCCCAAGTCGCCCGCCAGGGCATCCGCCTCCATCAGCTCCTCAATGCCGCCCATGCCATAGGTCACGCCCAGCGCGAGGGCCCCCGCTGCATGCGCCTGCTCGATATCCGCCCGGCGATCGCCCACCATCATCGCGCGCTGCGCGCGCAGCTCCTGCCGCCAGCGCCGGATCCAATCCGCTTTCGACATCCCCGGCACGTGCGCCGAGCGCCGGACGAAGAGGTCCGATATGTCGAATTGGCCGAGCGTCCGTTCCATATAGGAGTCGGTACGGTTCGTGAGCAGGCAAAGCGACGCCTCTGCGACCAGGGCGTGGAGCGTGTCCATCGCGCCGTAAAACAGCTTGGCGTAGCGCCCGGCCATCTCCTGTTCCGCCTCGGCTAGCAGGCGGTCGTATACCGCCCGCCGGTCCGGCCCGATGCCCATGGCGCGGCATACCTCGTCGCATGTCGATCCGCTGAGCGATTCGAGCAGCCCGAGCGGCAGGTCGCCGAAGCCCAACCGTTCAAACACCCGGCGAAGCGACTCGACCGCCAGCCGATAGCTATCCGCCAAGGTTCCATCCAGGTCAAAGACGATCAACGGCAGGCCGTACTCCGCCGCTTCCTGCGCGGGCGTATAGACGACCTGCGTATCTCCCCCTTGTTTTTGCGCCGCCTGCGCGGGCTTTGACTGCTTCTCCTGGGGCATTCCCTTTCCTCCGATCGTCGCGCGGCGTCGGCCATCAACCGCTTTTTTCGCGTTCTCTGCCCGTATTATATGTATTTTTAGCGCATTATGCAAGCCCGGCGAGGCGAGGCGCATAGAATTTTCGCTCCTTCGACACCGTTTGACAAAGAAAGTGTTTTTTCGCTCTTGAAATACGCCGAAAAAAAGGGTATTCTAATCGCATCACGACACAGTATGTAGTATTTTTCCATTGAAAGGAGTACATCATGAAGAACGTCTCACTAGCCAAAACCCTTGCCGAAACGCGTCATAAAATGGAGGACGCCTATCTGTCGGGCGCAAACGAGGAAGCGCTGGCGCTCAGCCGGAGGATGGGTACGCTCGTCCTGCTCTGCGCGCGCATGTCGCTCGGCCGCTGCGCGCATCGCCGCCTGCACGCAAGGCGCCCTGCAGCCTGTGCGCACCGCGCGATACGCAATTGACAATGCGTGTCCTCCTATAGTAAAATAAGCAAATCAGACCGTTATCTCTCAGCTTTCTGGGAATAATGAGGGTGGCGTAGCTGTAAGCTCAAAAGGAGGACATGCCCTGTGGCCAGTGCATCCAAAAACGTAGAATCCCAACGCCGCGAAAAAGACGGCGTCGTATATTTTGACCGCGGCATCCTGACCGGCCGCGACGGCAGGCGCTATCAGCGCTTTGCCATTCAAACGCACTTCGTGCAGCGCCGCGAATCGCAGGCGGAGCTCGTGCGCCGTTACGTGCTCCCCCTCTACCAAGAGGGCGACGCGCTCGCCTTTGGCGCCAAGGTGATGGCCATGTGCACCGATTCGGTAAAGACCAAGGCGGACGTGCATCCCGGTTGGTTCGCCCGTACGGCCGCGCGCTTTGCCGGCATCAATTCGACGGGCGTCGGCATGCACGAGCCCTACAAGCTGCAGCTCGTCGTCGATATGTGCGGCCTGCCGCGCGTGCTGCTGGCATCCGCCGTCTCGGCGCTCACGCGTCCCTTCGGCGTAAAGGGGCTATTCTATAAGATTTGCGGGAACGGCGTCGCGGGCATCGACGGGTTCTACTTCCGCTCCTCGTTCGACGTCTACAAGGAAATGGCGCTGATCAACCCCGACCATCCCGTAGAGCTGTGCGATGATCTCATGAAGGAGACGGGCGTGCCCACGGTCCTCATGGATGCCAACGATATCGATCAAAACCAGCTGGGCAAGGCGCACGGTTTTCCCCTGACCGACGAGCAGATTCAAGACGCCCTGAAGGACAACCCCTTCGGCCAGGGCGACGAGCTCACGCCCCTCATCCTCATCCGTCCGCTATAACGCGTTAAAGCAGCCGAACGGCTGCTTTTCACATGTATGATTTTCGCCCTGCCCGAATAAGAAAAAAGAGGGAGTTTCCCCCATGAATGCTGCCAGCGAAGTCTTTATGCTCTTTGCAGTGGTGCTCGTCGGCTATTTCGTCACGCGCATCGGTTACTTTGACGACCGCACGATTCGCGGCGTCACCCAGCTCGTCGTCAACATCGCCTTGCCGGCGCTTACCATCGCCAAGATGCAGCGGGATTTCAGCATGGAAATCCTGACGGGCTTTTTGACGGTTCTCGCGGCCTCCACCGTGCTGATGCTGCTGCTCATCGTTTTGGGCCTGCTCGTATTCAAAAAGCGCGATGCGCGCCGCAGGACGGTCATGACGCACCTGCTGACGTTCTCCAACTGCGGGTTCATGGGGTATCCGCTACTCGTCGCCATCAACCCCGACTGGCTGATCTACGGCGTCGCCTATAACATCTCGTTCAACGTCCTGTGCTGGACGGTCGGCGCGGCGCTTTACCGCGGGCGCGAAAACATGAGCCTGAAAAAGGCGCTGATCTCGCCCGTCGTGATCTCCTCCGCGCTGGGCTTTTTGCTGTTCGTGCTGCGCATTCGGATCCCGGCGCTGCCGCTTTCCGTCCTAGAGATGCTCGGTGGGCTCACCACCCCGCTCTCGATGCTGCTCATCGGCACGCGCGTCGTCGGCCTGCGCCTGCGCGATTTCAAGGATCCGGACTATCACATCGCCGCGTTTCTGCGCCTCGTCGCGGCGCCGCTGTTATCCCTCGCGCTCATGCGGCTTTGCCGCCTGCCGGAGTTGCCCGTCATCGTCACGTATATTTTGATGGCGATGCCCGCCGCCTCCACCGTGTCTATGCAGGCGGAACTGTACGACGGTGACAAGCGCTTTTCCGCTTCCGGCGTCGCCTATTCGACGCTGTGGGCGCTTCTCACGATTCCGCTCATGCTGATGCTGGTCGTTTAAGCTTCATTCCAATTCGTAAGGAGGCGTCCATGCGAAAAAAACGCGGCTGCTTATCCCGCCTCATCCGAAAGCTCCTGCATCTTTGCCTCGTGCTTGCGCTGCTTTGCTACCCGTTTATCGAGCCCTACTGGCTGCGCACGGAGCAGCGCGCCCTCTCCTTTGCGGATCTGCCGCAGGGGTTTGACGGGCTGCGCGTAGCCTATCTATCAGACATCCACTACGGCCCTTTTTTCTCGGACGAACGCCTGGCGGACCTCGTTCGCCGGGTGAACGCCCTCAAGCCGGACGTGATTCTTCTCGGGGGCGATTACGCGGACGACTCTGACGGCGCGGTCGCTTTCTTCCAGATGAAGCCCGCCTTTGCCGCGCGCCTGGGCGTTTACGCCGTGCCCGGCAATCACGACCGCGTGATGCCCGAATCCAACCTAGCCCGTTTGGAGGAGGCGATGTACGCTTCCGGCGTCATACCGCTCGTAAACCGCGCGCTGCCGCTCTCGCTGCCCTCGGGCGAGTCCATCCTCCTCGCAGGCATCGACGATTACGGCAACGGGCACCCGGACGCCGCCGCGATCGCGCGCCTGATCTCCGCCGACGACTTCGTGATCTTCCTCACCCATAACCCCGACGTAATCCCCTCCCTCGCCGGTCTGCGCGCGCGGGACGGCAGTACGCAGTGGGCCGACCTGATCCTCTGCGGCCACACGCACGGCGGCCAGGTGACGCTCTTTGGCCAGAAGGCGCTCTACTCCGTCTCCTCTTACGCAGAGCGCTACCGCACGGGCTGGAAGGAAGAGAACGGCGCGCAAATCCTCATCTCCAACGGCGTGGGCACCTCCGTCGTCCCCATGCGCTTCTTCGCCCCGCCGCAAATTCATTTGATCACGCTGGAGAGATTATAACACGAAATAACGCATCCAATGAAAAAAGCGGGAACTACTCCTGCTTTTTTCATGTCGCTTTACTTTTTATATTCAACAACAATCCGCTTATCCATCGGAATATCTATTGTTTCTCCTGCTGTCGTATGAATGGACGTAAGCTGAACGTAGAATCGAGTAGCCGTATCAAAACCATACATCGACCAATACCAGTTTTCTTTCTCCCACCTTCTTTGTGGCTTGATGGGATTTTCTTGATATATACCATTATAGGTTTCGATAAACCCATTCCCTTTTACAGCATCACCAAAAGTATTCTCACACCGCACTTCAAATTCAAAAGCATCTATGGTCTTGCTATAGCTAGTATTTTTAACATCCAGATATATCTCAGGAGAACCAATGCTGTTATAGCTCACTCTTATATCCAGTATCTCCAACGGAATCTCCGGTTCAACCTTGGGCGTCTCCGTCGGTTTGGGGGTACGCGTAGGTTTTGGCGTCGGTGTTTGCATGGGTTTAGCTCTATCAGAAAAAAGCAATTCTTGCATTTCAACAGATGCGGTAGCGCTTGTTTTTAAGCCGTTAATACTTTGAAAAGCTTTAACAGCCTTTGCTGTCATTTCGCCATATGTCCCACTCGGCTCCTGCGAAAAATAGTTTAGCTCTCGCAAGCGTTCCTGCAACCGCTGGACAGGCTCCCCTTTAGACCCAGATTTTAACTCAATCGGCGGCTCATAACCGCACTCCTTTAAACGTTCATCAATCTGCGCGCGCCATTCTAATAGTTCCTCAATGCTTGCATTCGATAAATCCAACTCCACCGCTTGCCCCATAAGAGGTAAGCATACTAAAATCAAAAACAAAAACAATCCTCTTTTCACAGCCTTGCGCCTCCTCCTTTTTATCATAGTATAGCACAAATTTTCACCTTTTTCTCTTTATTTTATTTTTTCTCAACATTTTCGTTCGTTTTATGCTATACTTACCGTGTAAAAATTATTCTTCAAAAATATATAGGAGGCGTCTCGATGAAACGGCCAATTTCACTCACATTATCCTTTTTTCTTCTTTGCTTTGGTATCAGTGCTTCTGCCGCCGGCCTCCCTGCGGTCGATTCGATCAAGGAGATTACTAAAGAAAATATTTTTCTTAAGATCGACGGTATTTTAAAAGAAGACGACGAGACAATTTCCTATGATTCCCACATATCAGTTCATGAAGAGCCTCCCGTTATCCGCTCGACTGTAGATGCTCCTTTTATTTGTGTCGTCACAGGTACAAAAGAAGGAAACGAATTGACCAAAATGTCTCTCCTCGCTTACCCTAACCCAGAACGAGACGATGATATCGACCCCAAAAGTTTTCTTCAAATTTGCGATGAATATCTCGCAATGTGCTTCGGTGAGGACCCTGATATCATCTCTCAACTAAAAGAGGTCTTACGCCTGGATGAGCATATAAACGAAGATGGTTTAAAGCTTCACACAGGCTGGTCTGACGATAATGACGTCTATAAATTCTCCTCAAATGGACGACAATATGGAATTAATTGCACTACGTTTGGCGGGGTAATGCAGATTCTATCGATAGAAACTGCCTTATATGATATTCCTACCGCGTTTGAAGCTGCTTCGCCTTCCGCCACCCCATCTTTAATCACTATAGAAAAGGCTACCGTAAAAAATGGACGATTGTACCTGAACATTAAAAACATCACTGAAGCACAAACTTTCGATGCAATCGAAGTACTCATTATAGCTATGGATTCGGACGGACACTATATGCGCAGTGATAATATGGGACCTATCGTAAACGCATTCACGTTTGACGCCACGTTTAAGCCTGCCAAGCTTTATAAAATGGAGAATAATCCAATCAAGTTAGAAAACATTCCTGAATCGGAGCATTATTACGTTACGGTCTCACGTGTACATGAATTAGATGGCGAGACCATAATTATATCTCCAGAAGAATACATATGGACGGAAATATGATTCAGACCCGCCGACTAAGTCGGCGGGTCTATCTTTACACATCATTTGTTTCACGCTACCTCCCGTAGCCCCTCCACCGCGCTCTTCCCCGCATACAAGCGCAGCGCAGCGATAGGCATGAGCGCGCCGAACGCGAGCAGCGCAGGCCAGGGCGCGATCAAAGGCCAGAGGATGAAGCGATAGGTAAAGAACCAGAAGAAGGAACCCAGCCCGCGGACGAGGACGAAGGAGACCGCAAGCCCCAGCACGAGGGAAAACGCCATCGTCATCAGCGCGTATAGCACGCCCTCCAGGCACAGCATGGCGCGCAACTGGCGCGCCGTCATGCCGATGCAGCGAAGCAACGCCAGCTCGCCCCTGCGCGCGATGACGCTGGTCAGCATCGAATTGACGAAGTTGAGCAGGCCGATTCCGCCGATGACGAAGCTCAAGATGCACCCGATCGCCTCGATCAGTCGCTTAACCCCGTCAAACTCATCCAGATAGGTCTGTTTGGAGCGATAGGCCATCATGGGGTCCTCGCTGCGCGAATATTCGGCGAGAAAAGCCTCCATGGACGCTTCGCTGCCTTGCGAAACATTGAAAGCATAGCTCATAAGCCCCGGCGCGTCGATCAGCGGCAGGTATACCTGCGCGGGAAGATAAAATGTGTACTCCCAATGGAACTGATCGCTGTTGATGTAGGTCTCAACGGCCACCTTGGCCATGACGGTGAACGTCCGCTCCGTCGGGTCGCGCGCACTCCCGCCGCCTTGTATGAGCGTTACGGTCTCCCCGATGTCGAAGCGGCTCCCCTCCCAGGACGGCGTGCCATCGTCTTCCATGTGAATCCCTTCCAGGATGTATGCACCCGTACGCAGCTTTTGCAGATCGATCTCGCCTTCCAATACCTTCAGGCGGCCGAGCGGCAGATCCTCCAGCCCGTAAACAGCGCAGATATATACGCCCGTCGCCTCCTCCTGATTGATTGGGGCCGTGTTTTCAGGATCCAGAACGTAGAGCCGGTCGCGATCCAGCGTATCCGCGTACAGCCTGCCGCCCTCTACAAACCCCGGCTGCGCCTGCACCGCCTCGATCATTTTCTCCGTGAGCGCGCTGTCCGACCCGCGGTACTGCATAGCAAAGAAATCGGCATGCGCGATCAAAAAGTCGGTCCCTACGAACAGGGCGATAAACTTATCCAGGTCAAAACCGCTCGTCAGCGTGAAGACGGCGCACAGCAGCACGAGGCTGAGCGAAAGCGATAGCAGCGTCAGGGCCGTGCGTCGCTTGTTGCGGCCCAAATTGGATAGCGCCATGCGCCAGATTTTGCCGCCGCCCGCACCGCGCTTGCGGCGCGCACGCGTAGCACAGGCGCCGTCCACATAGCGCACCGCCTCAACCGGCGATACGAGCGCCGCGATCCGTCCAGGCTTTCGCGCGCTGATACAGACCGTCGCCAGCGAAAAAAATGCACTGCCGATAAATATCAGCGGGCTCGGCTCTATCCGGGCGTTCACCGCCCCGCGTGCGACGGACGACAAGACATGCGGCGCGAGCACGCAGCCGAGGAAGAAACCAGCCAGCAATCCGACGGGGATGCCGACAACGCAAAGCAACATCGCCTGCCTGCGGATGAGCCCCCTGATCTGTCGGCCGGTGGCCCCGAGCGTCTTGAGCAGCCCATAAAAGCGGATATCGCGCAGCACGGATATTTCAAAGATGTTGAAGATGATGAGGTAGCCCGTCAACCCGATGAGCAAAAGGCCGGCTGCGGCGCCCCAAATCAACTCTGGATTTTGTGCCATCCCCGTGGTCAGGTAGGACCAGTTCAGATTAGAGGCCACGTATGCCGCGTCCTGCGGATCGTAGGAGAGTCCGCTTGCCGCCATCAGGGCGTCGAGCTGACCTTGCAGGTTCCACGTATTAGGAAACATAACGTAGCTGTTAACCTTGCCTGCGTACGAAAAATGGCCGACCTTGCGATCAAAGATCTCGTCCGCGTGCGCTTTCGCATATGCCGGAGACGCGATAAGCTTGGACACGTTAAAGACCGGGTCCTGTTCCCACCAGCCGCTGAGCGAAAACGCGCGCTCGACCTTAACGCCGTGTACGGTCAGCTGCAGCGTAACCGGCGCGCCGATCTCTTGCGGAACGCCGAGCAGCTGCATCGTCAGGGTATCCATGGCGATTTCATCCGCCGTCACAGGAATGCGCCCCTCCGTAGGCGTGCAGAAGCCCAGCCGCATCGCCGTTTCGTCCATGCAGTAAAACTCGCCGCGCCGCTTGCGCAGCCCCGGATTGTCCACGCTATCCGCTGCGATCAGGTCGTAAGACAGCTCCGCATACAGTCCGCTCGCCCGCACGCGCTCGTATTGCGCCTGCGTCATGTATTTAAGCGCGGCGTGCCCTGCGCCGCCCGCCATGCGCATCGATTGATTCTGCACGCTCGTAGCGCCGCCGATGCCCAGGGTGAAAAGCGCGGTAAAGAGCAGCGTCGTCAGGGCGATCGCCGCCGATGCGATACGGTTACGCAGGCGGTTGCTATAAAAGCTTCTGTGGACGAGACGGCGGATGGCCTTTGCGCTCCTCACATTGAACACGCCCGCTCGCCCCCTTTGATCCGCCCGTCCTCGATCCGCACGATGCGTCCGGCGAGCTGGGCGATCTCTTCATTATGGGTGATCATCACGATGGTCTAGCTTTCGCCCGTCACCCTGAGCAGGCCCATGACGTCCTGGCTGGTATGCGAATCGAGGTTGCCCGTCGGCTCGTCCGCGAGCACGATAGCCGGTTTGACCGCAAGCGCGCGGGCGATGGCGACGCGCTGCTGCTGGCCGCCGGAGAGCTGGCCGGGCAGGCTTTGCAGCTTCTTTTGCAGGCCGAGCGCCTCGACGATTTGGGCCACATGCGCCTCATCCGCTTTGCCGCCGTCCAGCTCGACGGGCAACGTGATGTTCTCCAGCACGTTCAGCATGGGAATGAGGTTGTAGCTTTGAAAGACGAAGCCGATTCTTCGCCGGCGAAAGATCGTCAGCTCGTCGTCACGCAGGCCGGATAGCTCCCGCCCCTCGACGAGCACACGGCCCGACGTCGGCCTGTCCAGCCCGCCCAGCATGTGTAGCAGCGTCGATTTGCCGCTGCCCGAAGTGCCCACGACGGACACGAACTCCCCCGCCTCCACCGAGAAGTCGATTCCGTCCAGCGCCCGCACCTGCGTTTCGCCCGCGCTGTAGATTTTGGTCAGGTTCTCCGTCTGTAAAACACGCATCTTCCAACCCTCCCGCATCGTCTTTACAGCCCAAATGATACCCGATCGATCTTTCCACAGCCTTTCCGGCCGCCAGCCCAATCTGACAGTTTTGTCATTTTTCTGCGCGCGGCAGAAAGAGCGTGAACACAGCCCCGGCCCCCGGCGCAGAGCGCAGGCGAATATACCCGCCCTGCGCCCGGGCGATCTGGCGCGCGAGGTACAGGCCGATGCCTACGCCCTCCGCCGCCCCGCTCTGGCTGCCGCGGTAAAAGCGTTCAAACACGCGCGCCTGCTCCTCCTCCGGGATGCCGGACCCGTCGTCCGACACGTCGATATAGGAAAACGACGCATGCGCCCCGACCGCGACGCGCACGCATCCCCCCGGGCGGGTATACTTGACGGCGTTGTCGATCAGGATTTCAAGCGCCTCCCGCGTCCATCTCGCGTCGCATACCGCCGCATCGTCCCCTTGCGCGACCGCCAGGCTTACGCTACGCGAGCCTGCCTGCGCGGCGAATGCGTCGGCCGCCTCCCGCGCGATCGGCCCCAGCGCCCGCCTCCAGGCGCGAGAGCTTGACGAGCGCCGCGATGAGAAAGCGCAGCTTTTCGCTTTGGAGCGCGATGCGCTGCGCCATATCCGACGCCTCCGGCGGAAGGCTCTGCTCGCAGAGCAGCTGCGCGTACAGGACGACGTTGGCGAGAGGGTTCTTCGTCTGATGCGAAATATCGCCGATCAATCCCTTGATCCGCGCGCGTTCATCCTCCAGCCGCGCCTGCGTCAGCGCAGCGGATCGCAGTATCTGCTCCATACGCGCCTCCAGCCGCGAAAGGCGGCTCTCGTCATAGCGCTGTGCCTGAAACGTCCCCCGCTCCACGGCATCCACCATGCGCTCCAAGCCGCGCAACGTGCGCAGCGCCTTGAAGGCATAAAAGACCGCGGCCGCAGCGATCAGCGCGCACAGGACGCACAGGCACACGCTAGCGTTCATCGCACTTCACTCCCCATGCATAGCCCAGAGCGTATACCGTCCGGATGATCCGCGGCCTTTCCGGGTCGTCGCCCAGTTTGACGCGCAGGCGGCGCACGGTCACGGATAGCGCGTTGTCCTCCACAAATCCCTCCGGCCACACGCGCTCGAGCAGCAACGCCCGCGTCAGCGTCTGCCCGCCATGTTCGACGAGGAGCCTGAGCAGCCGCTGCTCCGTACGGCTCAGCTCGATCCGCCGCCCGTCACGCTCAAAGCGCTGCGCCTCGAAATTTAGGTAGAGTCCGCCTGCGGCAAAGGCCGGCTCCCGTCCGTTTTGTGCGCGGCGAAGCGACGCCTCGACCCGCGCGCGCAGCACCGCGAGGCTGAACGGCTTGACGATGTAGTCGTCCGCACCCGCGTTCAGCCCGGCAACCTCGTCGTATTCCGCGTCGTTCGCCGTCAAAAACAGGATGGGGATGCTCAGCGTGCGCCGCATCTCCCTGCACAGCGCCAAGCCGTCCCCATCCGGCAAGCCGATATCGAGCAGCGCAAGGTCAAAGCGGCGCTGCGAAAGCGCCGTCCGCGCCTCGCGCACGGTCGCGCAGCGCTCAAACGAAAGCTCCGCCCCGGATAAAGACAGGACGATGCCGCGCGACAGGCCGGCATCGTCCTCGACGATTAAAATGTTATACACGTTTCTCTCCCGCCTTTCACGTCAGGTGAAAGATGACCGTCCCGTAGATGTTAAAGCAGACGGCCAGGATCATCATAGCGCCCTCCCCGAGGCGCACAGGCCGCCTTCTGCGCAGGCAAAACAGCCCCAGCATGGGCAGTATGTCGATCAAATACCGCGTGCCAAACTGCCATGCGCCGAACGATTTGTGCAGCAGGAACAGGAAAAAATGTACGCACGCCGCCACGGCGAGCAGCGCGTCCGCGGCCTTCAGGTCCCTTCGGTACAGGCCCTCGCCCAGACGAAACGCAAAGAGCAGGAACATCGGATTGGCCAGATAAAACGCAAAACCGTACCCGTGCGGGAAATTGAGCTGATTGCCCAGCATGTAAGGCAGGCGCAGAATGTTTTGTATGTTCTTGCCCACGTATGCCAGCGAAAACTGCCCCTCCTCCGCCTCTACAAACTCCGGCAGGTAGTTGTGGCCAAACTCGAATATATTGTCAAAGCGCGCGTAGTTATAGGCTCCGTAGGCCACGGCGATGAGCCCCGGCACGATCACATAGGGGAGCATATGCGTGAGCGTATCCCAAACGCGCCCTTCGCGCTCGCGGCGCACTGATTCGAAGAGCGATAGCAGGATAAACGGCACGTAAACCGCTTGAAACGGCCGGCAGCCGACCGCGCAGGCGATGCAGATGGGCCCGGCAAAACGCCAGGAGCGCGTACCCGCGACCGCACCATAGGCTGCGAGCATCGTCAGCAGGAAAGCCATGCCCTGTGCCATGTTCCACACGCCGCCGTAGAGCGATACCTCGAGCAAATTGCAGCCGCACACCCAGAAGGCGGCGAAGAACGCGGCGTCCGCCGCGCCGTACCGCAGCCTGCGCGCCGTACAGTAGCCGACCGTATACGAGGAGAGGAACATCAAGAAATTGACGAGCATGCTCGGCGTATTCATGCCGAAGATAAACGTCAGCAGCAGCATCGGCACGGCCGGAAACGGCGGGAAGCTGACGTAGATGCCGCCGTCGTAGTAGGCGAGCTCCAGCCAATCGTAATCCTCCGCCAGGGCGATATGGCCCTCGCGCCAGCGCATTGCCTGCAGGGTATACGAGTCGTGCGCGCTGTGTTCAAACAGATTTAAGGAGAGGCCGTTGGCCAAAAAAAGGTAAGCCGCTGCCACGAAGATCAGTCCCCAGCAGAAAAAACGCCGCGTCGCCGCGTCCTTCCCCCAACGCAGCCGCCCCTCACGCATCGTCGTCCTCCCAATTCTCAAAGAAATCGGTCAGCTGTTCCAGCGCATGGGTGAGCGTCTCCCGCTCCTCCTCCGATAATTCCTTCATCACCCGCTCCACCATTTGCCGGTGAAAGCGCGCATGGTGCGCATTGGCCCTGCACGCCTTTTCCGTCGTGCGCACGCGCACGACGCGCCGGTCGGTCGAGGCACGCTCCGTGGTCAAATACCCCTTGCGGCACAGCGTCTGCACGGAGACCGTAAGCGTGCCCGTCGTTACCCGCAGGCGCTGGGCGAGCGCAGACATGTTGTTCTCCTCGCCCGCTTCGTCCGCGGCCTCCAGCACATGCATCTCCTTCACCGAAAGATCCTTGAATTCGCCTTTGCACAGCGCCCGCTCCTCGATCATGAGGATGTCGTTAAACAGGCGTACCAGCACGTGGTTGAGCGCCTGCACCGTCTTTTCCATGCGTCGATCCCCTTTCAAGGCATTGTTTTGTATAACATACCATCCCGCGCTTGGCTTGTCAAGGCGCATGGGTATTGACGCGGCGCTTGCATTTTGCTATCATGATAAAGATATTATACACATTTACATAGCGCGTCAGATGACTGAGAAAGGATCCACCTATATGAAGAAGGATTGGGTACGCACCCTGCTGACAGATTGCATCACCCGCCGCGGGCCCATCGAAATTTTGCGCAAAAAGTTGGACGCCCCGCCGCTGTGCTGCGTTCCGCTGCTGATGAGCGAAAAGCTCGTACTCGTCGTCCCTTACGTCGATTTTCAGCCGGACGGCTATGAGGTCATCCGCCTGCGGGATATCTCCAGCATCCGCGCAGACGAGCGCGCCGCGTTTCACGAGCACATCATGACCAGCGAAGGGCTGCTCGAAGCGCTCTACATCCCGCCCGTATCGCTCGAAAGCTTTAGCTCTCTGCTCACCGACCTGTTCGCCCAGGGCGAGCCGGTCATCGTCTCGGGCAAGGAGGACCTGCTGCTGGGCACCATCGAAAAGGCAGGCAAGAAAAAGCTGCGCGTGCGCTATATCGACGGCATGGGCCGGGTCGACGAGGACCTGACGCGCCTGCCTTACGATGAGATCACCTCCGTAGCGTTCGGCAACCGGTATTTAAAGCTCGTCGTGCAGTATGCGGAGGCTGCGCCCGAGGAGGAATAGAACGTCCAGATGGCCGCGGGGCCCTTTGCGCTGATCAAAGGCGAAGGACCCCGCGCTTTTTTGCGCCTCGCCGTTCATTCATCCTTGAATTTACGCTTTATCTCCATACGGCAATACTTTTTTGGCGGAAGGCCGTATTCCTTTTTAAAGGTTCGAATAAAGTGCGCATAATCGGAAAAGCCCGCGGCGGCGGCGGCCTGGTGCACAGGCATGCCCCGGCGCAGCAGATCCAGGGCATGCTCCAACCGCTTCTTCACGATGTATTGGTGGATGGGCATGCCCGCCGTACGCTTGAACTCATGGGCGATATAGTACTTGTTAAAATAAAGCTTCTCTGCCAGCGCGTCCAGGCTCAAATCCTCACCGAGGTGATCGCGGATATAGTAGTACACGTCGTTCACGGAGAGCGATTGCTGTTCACGGCGTTCCGGAGCCGACTTCTCCGCCGTCAGGGCGCGGCCAGCCAAGACGGCCGTCAGGGCCAAGAGATGATAGCAGTAGCTGCGTCCCATGGAAAGCTTGCTTCCCCTTTGAAGGCTGCGAAAGAAGTTTCGGATCAGCAAATTGGTATTGTTGGTCGCGGGGATTAAGCGGTTGTGTGCGAGCGATCCCGCGCTGAAGGGCGATAGCAGGTCCTCTCCATCGGCCCCGGCCTCGGCCAATGTATCCCAATCCATGCGCAGGACAAAGGCCTGCGCCGTCGCGTCCTCTTGATGGGCAAACAGGCGCGCCTCCTCATAGGGGCCCAGGATCAAATAATCGTTTACGTGCATGCTGAAATGCCTGTCCCCTACCGACGCGCCCAACCGCCCTGCGGAGAGCAGCAGACTGAGTTCCCGCCCTGTTCGAAGCGTCCGGCCCGTCAAGGCTGAAATCTCTATCGTTTGAAAATGAAAGAAGGCTTTCACGCGAGTGCACCTCCCCTCCTTGTGATAAAAATATCTTACAGCAAGAAATGCAATATTTCAAGCAACTATCCTCTATAACGCAAAATTTAACGATGATATGATAAGGGTATGAGCAGGCATAAACCTGCAAAAGAAGGAGGAGAAACGAATGAGGAAGACAATCGCACTGGCGCTGGCCGTCTTGACGCTCTGTTTCCTGTCGATCTGCGGATGGGCGGAGGAAATGGCGGACGGCGTCTACGAGGGATCCGGCCAGGGGTTTGGCGGCGAAATCAAGGTGAACGTGACCGTCGAGGGCGGAAAGCTCATCGCCATCGAGCCTGTATCCCATCAGGAGACCGCGGGCATTTCCGATCCCGCCTTTGAAGCGATTCCCCAGGCCATCCTGGACGCCCAAAGCGCCGATGTGGAGACCGTATCCGGTTGTACCTTCTCTTCGAAGGGCATACTGGAGGCCGTGCAGACAGCGCTCGACGCGGCCATGGGCATCGAGACGCCGGAAGAGCCGGCGGCAATCCTTGAGGATCCCGACGTGCTGGTCATCGGCGCGGGCGTAGCCGGCATGCGCGCCGCCATAGAGGCATGCGAAAACGGGGCCAAGGTGCTCATCCTGGAAAAGACCGAGCGCGTCGGCGGCACGTTGGGCGGCGGCACGCTCATCGGCGTGAACAGCATTCTGCAAAAGGAAGCGGGGATTGAAGACGATCCTCAGCTGCTGATCGACGACTTTGAGCGGTTGAACGCGGGCTACCGCAACCGCACCCCCGGCGTGGAATACACGTGGAACAAGGATTTGGGCGTCTACTTTGCCAACCACTGCGGCGAAGAGGTCGACTGGGTGACCGGCCTGGGCATCGAGTTCACCAACCGCACGCCCAGCCAGCCGACCCTGTACGAGCCGCTGAGCGTCGACCGCGTCTCCAGTTGCAATCGTGGAAGCCTGACCGACGTCGTCATGGGCGAGTTGCAAAAGTATATCGACGCGGGCATGGCGTCTATCGTTTTTAGCACCCCGGCCACCGAGCTGATCACCGACGAGGCCGGCGCCGTCATCGGCGCCAAGACAGATGCGGGCGACTACTTCGCCAAGGCTACCATCCTGTGTACCGGCGGCTACGGTTACTCTGAGGAGCTTGTAAAGCGCTATAACTTCCAAAACTTCACGACGACTTCCTCCTGGTTCACGACCGGCGACGGCATGCTCATGGCGGAAAAGGTAGGCGCCGTGCTCACCAACATGGACTTTCTAACCGCCTATGCCGGCGGTCTCAAGACCCCGGAGGGCGGCCTGACCCGCACCCTCTCCATCCGCGTGAAGGACTTCCCCTATCTCATCTTCGTCAACAAGGAAGGCAACCGCTTTGTGGACGAGCTGGGCAAGGAAGACGGCTCCTCCTACGATGAGATCACATCCTGGTGGAAGAAAGGCGACAACAAGGTGTACATCATGGTCGATCAGGCTATGGTCGACGACCTGAAGGCTCAGGAAAAACCCATCATCTCCGGCGACAAGGACTGGTCCAAGTTTGAGGATCAGCTACAAAAAGGCAACATTCTCTTTAGCGGCGCCACCGTCGAAGAGGTCGCGCAAAAGGCCGGCATCGACGGCGAAAATCTCAAAGCCACAATCGAAAGATACAATACCTACGCCCAAAACGGCCTGGACGAGGAATTCGGGCGCACACGCCTGATGAAGGCGTTCACCGGCGGCACCTATTACATCTTCGAGACCACGCCCTACATCATGATCACCGCCGGCGGACCGGCGATGACCGACAAGGGCGAGGTCGTCGACAAGGATGGCAATCCCATTTCGGGCCTGTATCAGGCCGGCGAAATCGTAGGCATGGCCAATGCCTTTGGCCGCACCACCATCGGCGGCGTCGGCAACACCGGCAATCTGGTGTGGGGCGCGCTGGCTGGCGGGAGCGCCGCGGCCTACGCGCTGGCCGACTGATGCGCATCAGCTCGCTTCGCGGCCTTTACAAAAAACAGGGAGGCGCCCGGCAGGCGCCTTCCTCAGCGTGTCGACAAAGTGGCATACGCCACTTTGTCGAGTTTACGGGTGACTTTTTTCTCCGCAAAATTGCATTTTGCTGCGAAAAAATCCCCGCCCCGCCGGCAAAGCCGGCGGATACGATTACAGTCTTGCAGACGGCTTTGGATTTACGCGCAAAGCAAGACTTTTTCAACAATCTGAGGGAGGCGCCCGGCAGGCGCCTTCCTGTTTTTATGCAAGTCATCGATATCGTTCAAAATGAATTTAGATCTGCACGAGTTGACCTAATACTTACACCTTGCGGCCCGCCTGATCGCGTCATATTTTCAGGGTAAACCGTAGCAACACGGGGTTGTGATCGCTGTAGGCAAAGTCCGTATCGATGTTTTCCGCCGTAGCCTCGACGTTGTCTGAAACGAGAAAGCCGTCTACCACCGTAACGAAGTTCACCCCTTTTTCGTAGGGGATATCCGCCGACCGGCAGGTGGGTACCTCCAGTTGGTTGCCCGCCTTTTGAATGCGTATGCCCGCCGGCAGATCGTTTTGATCCAGCACGTAAACCCACCCCGGGAATGCCTGCTTAGATGCAAAGGCCTCCGCCACCTCCGCCCCGAGGGCGTGGTTAAAATCCCCGCCTGCGACGACGTAATTGCCCTTTGCCGCCTCCTCGGCCATCACCTGTGCGAGCATGGCCAACTGCCGCTCGCGGTAGACGCCGCCCGCGTCATAGGCGGACATATGGCTGTTTATCAGCACCAGCTCGCCCCCACCCTCCACAGGCAGGCGGCTGACGGTAAAGCAGCGGTCCAAATCGAAGAATTTATCCGGGAACGCATCCGAAATAGGGTAGCTGCGGCGTACGCTGAGCGCAATTTGGTAACGGCTGAGCACGCCCAGGCCCGCCCTCGTCGCGCCGTGCGGGTCGTGAAAGGGGTAAGCCAGATAGGGCGTGTCAAAGTTGACGGCGAACACGCCGCCGTATCCGGGCAGCATCTCCCGAAGCGCCTTCCACTGATCGACGTGGTAGCTCCGGTCCGCATCCAGGTCTACTTCCTGCAAGAGCACGAAATCCGGGTTCAGCGCGGCGATCACCTCGCCCGCCCCGCGCGTATGGCTGGTAACCGCTTCGGCGCTCATCGCCTTGCCGTAGCGCCCGCGAACGGCTTTACCGTCCTTCATCACGCCGGTATCCATAAAGAAGCTGTAATCCGGCCCGTAAGCGCCAAAACCGATGTTATACGTCACCGCCGTGTAATGCGCGCCGGGGACGAGCGCCGCCGCCTGCGGATTTTCACATGCGAGTTCTACGCCGTCCGCGATGCGCTCATAGTTCAAAGCCACATAGCCGACGTAGCAGCCTACCGCCACGACGCAGGCGAGCGCGATGCCGGCCAGGGCCCATAGCGCGCGCATCCATACCCGTTTTTTCATCCGTCGTTCCCCCTCTTCTCCGGCGCTGCCGGTTTACCTGTTCATCTCGCTCTGGCTTCCGGTCTGGTGGTCGCGGATGATGCGCTCGATCTCGCCGAGGTTGCTATCCGGCAGATCGCCGGGCACGGTGTTCTTGATGGCGCTCATCGCATTGCCGTAGCAAAGCGCCCGGTTCAGGTCGCCCGTGGCCAGCAGGCCGTAGAGCACGCCCGCGACGTAGGCGTCGCCGCTGCCGATGCGGTCGATTACCTCGATATTGCGATAGGGCTCCTCCGTAAAGAAAGCGTCCTGCTCCGCGCTGTAGAGCGTCGACGTAAACGTGTGTTTGCGGGGGCTGATGACCGTACGCGCGGTCGAAGCGACGATCGAGATGCCGTACTGCTCGCAGTACCCGCGCATGATTTCCTCCATGGTGCCGGTTCGGGCCATCATGCGCCGGCTCGTCTCCTCGGACACGAAGAGGATGTCCACCATGGGCAGAATGCCCGTAATGACGCTGCGCGCGCGCTCCTCGTCCCACAGGTTTGCCCGGTAATTGCAGTCGAAGGAAATCGCCGCGCCCGCCTCGTGAAAGCGGCGGATCATTTCTACGCCCGTCGCGCAGGTATGGTCGGTGAGCGCCAGGGTAATGCCGCTCGTGTGAAACAGGCGTGTGGCGGTGTACATATCCTCCGGCAGCTCGCTGAGCTCCAGCGTCGTAAACGCCGAGCCCGCCCGGTCATAGACGACGCTGCTCTTGCGCGGATACGCCCCGCCCTCGTAGTAGTATACGCCAAGTCGCGCCCCGCGATCGGCATCGTAGATCAGGTAATCGTCGCTGACGCCGCAAAAGCGGATGCGGTTCTTGATGAAGTGGCCGATCTCGCTCATCGGCAGCTTGGTGATGACGCCCGTGCGTAGGCCGAGCAGCGATACGCCCGACACCACATTAAGCTCTGAACCCCCGGCGCGCTTTTCAAACACGTCCCCCTGGCCGATGCGCTCGTGGTTGACCGGCGAAAGCCGCAGCATCACCTCGCCCAGCCCCAGCGCGTCAAATGCCCGCTCCTGTCTGAGCTTTTCCATCAAAGTCATTAAATCTCACCTCCGGTTTATTTTTCCGGCTTCTCTCCTATGATTATCCCCCGTAGGGCCGGCGGCTGTCAAGCCTCGTTTTCAGCATAAAGCGTCCAATCCGCCCCATTTTCGGCCAATTCGCGCATAGCGCCGGAGGAATGTGTATGCTACAATGCCCTCAACTACAGCGAAAGGCGGAGGAATCGCGATGAAGGAAAAGGAGATCAAGACAAACGCTATGCGCGCGCTCGATCGCGCTAACGTCCCCTATACGCCCCATGAATACGATGCGCAGGGCGGTATCGACGGCGAGCACGTCGCCGCGGCGCTCGGTATCGACCCGGCCCGTGTGTTTAAGACGCTGGTGACGGCGGGCAAGAGCGGCGCTTATTACGTGTTCGTCATCCCCGTGTCGCAGGCGCTGGATTTGAAAAAAGCCGCCCGCGTCGCTGGCGAAAAGGCGGTCGACATGCTGCCCGTCAAAGATCTGCTCGCCGTCACCGGCTACGTCCGCGGCGGCTGCAGCCCCTTAGGCATGAAAAAGGCATTTCTTACGTGGATCGACGAAAGCGCCCGCGCTCAGGAGGCCATCCTCGTGAGCGCGGGCAAGATCGGCCGTCAGGTAGAGGTAGCGCCCTGCGCGCTCGCGGGGCTCGCGCATGCGCGGTTTGCTCATCTCACGGCCGTCCGGTGATCATTCGACTCGGGTGATAAACCGGCCCATGACCCAGCCCTCCTTCTGCGCGCCGCACACGTTCGCGCGAACGCGCAGCCAGCCGCCGTCCTCGCTGTCCCCATCCCGCTCCTCCAGGATTTCGACCTGCGTGCCGTTGAACAGCTTGGCCGCGATCTTCGTGCCTGCCTCGGGGGATACGCGGACGTTCAGCCTGTCCTTCGCCTCGGGGTTGCATACGACGCCGTAAACGCCGCTGCCGTCGCCGACCAGGCGGACCCACTGCGTCAGGGTAAAGCCCTCCTCCTCTCCGGCGCGCACGCGGTAGAACGTGCCCGCGCGGCCGAGGATTTGAACGCGCGTCTCCCCCTTTGTAAAGGGCGCGTAGCGCACGTCGCCCGCCTGCGTGGGCTGTTGGTAGATGGGCAACAAATCCCTGCCCTCCGGCCCGTCGACGATGCCCTCCGTCAGGGGCGTCAGCAGGGGGCATTGCGCGTCCGCGATCAGGTATTCGTCGCTCATCCAGCCCGTCTCCGCTTTGCCGCGGTTGTATGCCCGCACCTCGTACCAGCCCTCTTGATGGGAAAGCAGCTCGACCGTCGTGCCGTTTTCGTATTGACGCAGCGACTTCCCGCTCTGCGAGGGGCTGTCCCGCAGGTAGAGCTTCTGCGTGACCTGCGGGTTGTTGACGATGGCGTAGCCCAGAGCTTCTTCCGCGCCGCCCGCCTCCCCTTCCGGGCGCATAACCGGCGGCGCGACCTCGGTGCCCTCGGGCGATAGGTACTTTTGCTGCATGAAGCCGCTTCTCGTCTGATCCTCCACCAGCACATGGCACCATTCGCCAACCGTGCCCAGCACGAGCACCTCGGTGCCGTTGTAATACTTGCCCGCCGAGGCCCACGAGGCGTCCGGCCGCTCGCGCAGGTTCAGGCGGTCCATCGGGTTGGGGTTGTCGACCACATAGGTCTTGCGCGCATCGCGCACGCCCGCGATCACGTCCTCATCCGGCTCGCTCTGCAGACCGCACTCTACCAGGAAGCGGCTGAGCATATAGCCCCGCCTGCCGTAGATCTCGACCTGCCACCATTCCTCGTCCGACGTGTCGTACAGCGTCGCGAGCGTGCCGCTGTAATAGGTACCCAGCAGCTGCGTGCTCGTGCCCTTTCCTTTGCGCAGGTTGACGTTATAGGGTTCCTTGTCATTGCGCACGACCGCCACCCCATAATCCCCCGCGCCCGCACAAAGGGCGCACAGACAAAGTAAGCACAGACACAGCGAAGCCGAAAAGATCTTACGCAATTTCATCCCACCTCATCCTTTTCATGTTACCCATTTAACGCGTGATCCAGCGAAACCCTTGCGCAAAAACGTCCCGCGCAGAAAATTTTGTCTTTTTCTGCGCGGGGCGCGTTCGTCATGAGCCTGTAGAACGGTATCTGCTGAGCCCGAACCTGTAAAACGCATAGCTGGGGATTAAAAACAGCAGCGCCAGCGCCGGCAGCAGCATGCAAAGCGGCCCCTGCACCCTATCCAGCAAAAAAAGCAGCGGATAGTATTGAAAGAGCGCGAGCGGGATCACGAAGGTGAGAAATTGCAAGACGCCCTTGCCGTATACCGAAAACGGGTACCGCCCGAACTGGCGCGAGCCGTATGTGAAGATGTTCAGGCACTCCACGCCCTCCAACGTGAAGAACGAGCACGTCGCGTTGACGAGGAAGAGGGCGAAGAACACGGCGGCGCCGCACAGGACCATCAGGCAGAGCGTCAAAGCCTTCGCCCCGGTCCAATCGACCCCGCTGACCGGGATGGCATAGCCGAGCACGAGCGCGGCCTGCACGAGCAAGCCCAGGCGCGTAAAGTCCATATTGGGCATGATCACCTGCAGGATGATATTGCGCGGGCGCACGAGCGCCCGGTCAAACGCGCCGTTGCCCAGCATGCGCGGGAAGACGGCCAGCCCACCGCCGAACATCTCGCCCAGCGAAAAGGCCGACATCACCACCGCAAAGCACAAAAGCACCTGCTCAAACGTGAACTCGTCCACCGCATTCACCCGCAGGAAGACGAAGTACAGCCCGAAAAACGACGTGAACGCCGTCACAAACTGACCGAATGCGGTAAGTATGAAGGACACCCGATACTGCATCTGGCTTTTCAGGTTCATCAGGACAAAATGAAAGTACAGCTTCATCGTCAGCCCCCCTGCACGACCACTTTTTGAAGGGCGCGGCGCATGGCGAGCTGACCGGCCGCGAGCAGCAAGGCTAACCAAAACACCTGAAAGGCGATGCCCGCCAGCGCATCCGCACCGGCCAGATGGCCGCTATAGATCAGCAGCGGCATATTCTGCATCGCCGCAAAGGGCAGCAGCCGGACGAGCGCGAGCGCAGGCGCGGGAAAAAACGGCAGCGGGATGATCCCGCCGGACAGAAACGTCGTCAGCGCCGTGACGATAATCTTTACGCCCCGGTACGACAGCGTGTAGAACAGTGAGACGTACATCAGCATGGCGAACGCCACGACCACGCAAAGCGCGAGAGATAGCGACAGGAAAAACAAGAGGAGCTGCCCAAGGTTTAGCGGCACGGCCATACGGAACGGCTGCGGCATGATAAGAGCTATGAGCAGCACCGGCAGGCAATTCACCACCGTAAACGCCACGCGATTAGCCGCCGACTGGCAAAACCACCGACCGTACAGCCCCATAGGGCGGACGAGCTCGTAGGCGATGGCCCCGCTGCCGATAGCGTCGTAAATCTCTCCATCGCCAAAGACGACCGAGAACAGCACGATCAATGTCTGCTGCATCCAAATGTACGTCACGGTCTGCGCGCGCGCCATCGGAAAATTCGCCTGGCCGCTGCGGTATAGCGCCAAAAACGCCAGGATCTCCATGAAGCCCCAGCAAAACCGCGTAACGATCGCGCCGAGCGCCACAGTGCGGTATTGCAGCCTGCCGATCAGGCGTATGCGGAAGACGGACATGTATCTTTGCATGTGCTGCGCCCCTTCGGTCATACAAACTGGTTTTGCTCTTCACAGTACCTATAGTCGATCGCCTCCAGCCTTCCCATGAGGGCGCCTTGCTCCCAGCCCAGGTCGTCGCACAGCGCATCCAGCGAGCTATAGCGGTCCCGAAGCTTCATGTTGACGAGGCTGAGCAACATCGCCGGATCGCTCGGCATATGCTCCACGGACATCCCTCCCTTCACCGGCCGCGCCGGACAAAGCCATGCAAAAGGCGACCTTTCATCTATTCTGATGCAGGCCGCCTTATTGTACGCCCAACGTCTCAAAATTGCAAGATGGGTTACCGAAGGAAAATGCGGATGATCCGGTCCTTCCATGCCCGGTAGGGATGGTAGCGCATCGGCAGGTCGAGCCAGTTCGCCTTCTTCACGATAGAGCGCATGTGGCTGAACGTCTCAAAGCTGCGCTTTCCGTGGTAGCTGCCCATACCGCTGTGGCCGACGCCGCCAAAGCCCATATGCGTCGTCGCCAGGTGGATGATCGTATCGTTCACGCAGCCTCCGCCGAAGGACAGGCTGCCAAGCACGCGCCGCTGCGCCTCCCCGTCCGTCGTAAACAGGTACAGCGCCAGCGGCTTTTCGCCCGCGCGCACGAAGTCGATCGCCTCGTCCAGCTGCTCAAACGTCAGCACCGGCAGGATCGGGCCGAAAATCTCTTCCTGCATGATGGGGCTTTCCCGCGTGACGCCATCCACGATCGTCGGAGCCATACGCAGGCCGTCCGTCTCGCCCCCGCAGACGATGCGCTCCCCCGCGATCAGCCCTTTCAGGCGGTTCATATGCTTTTCGTTCACGATGCGCGGCAGGTTCTCGCATGCAAGCGGCTTTTCACCGAAGAAATTTCGGATTTCCGCTTTTATGCCGGCGAGAAGCGCTTCTTTCACGCTCGCATGCACGAGCAGATAATCGGGCGCCACACAGGTCTGCCCCGCGTTGAGGTATTTGCCAAAGGCGATGCGCCGGGCTGCGACCGCAAGGTTCGCCGTCCGGTCCACGATGCAGGGGCTCTTGCCGCCCAGCTCCAGCGTCACGGGCGTCAAATATTTGGCTGCGGATTCCATCACGAGCTTGCCGACCGTCACGCCGCCGGTGAAGAAGATCGTATCGAAGCGCTGCTTTAAAAGGTCCTGATTTTCCTGCCGCCCGCCTTGCACGACCGTAACGTGATCCGGTCGAAAACAGGCGGCGACGATATCGGCCAGCACCCGCGAGGTAGCGGGCGCATAGGCGGACGGCTTGAGCACCACGCAGTTGCCCGCCGCAACCGCCCCGATGAGCGGCTCCATGCTGAGCTGGAAGGGATAGTTCCACGGCGCCATGACGAGCGCGACGCCATAGGGCTCGGGCGAGACGAACGAGCGCGAGGGGAACTGCGCCAGCGGCGTCGCCACCGTACGTTCGCGGCTCCAGCTTCGGATATGGCGGATCTGGCAGCGCAGCTCGTCCAGCGCCAGGCCCGTCTCCGTCATGTAGGTTTCAGACGGCGCTTTATTCAAGTCCGCCTTGAGCGCCGCGTCGATCTTCTCCTCGTTTTCGCGGATGACGCGCTGCAGCGTCCGCAGCGCTTCGATCCGCCGCTCGACGGGGCGCGTCGCCCCGGTCAGGTAGTAGGCGCGCTGCATGCGCACGATCTCTTCGATATTCATGCGATTCCTCCTCACCACGCCGCCTGTAGAATCCCGGCGACCTCTTCCCGAGTGGCCTCCCTGGGGTTGACGATCATCGCGCCGTCGTTGACCGCCGCATCCGCCACACGCGCAAAATCCTGCTCCTTGGCTTTTGTATCGCGCAGGCGAACCGGCAGGCCGCAAAGGCCGCCCAGCTCCTCCAGGAGCGATTCGATGCGGGCGATGGCGGCCTCCGCCCTTATCTCCCCGGGCGTCTTCACGAACGTATCCGGGTCCGTAAGGGGTAGCAGCAGCGCCTCATAGCGCTCCCGGCAGACGCCTAGGTTAAAGCGCATGCAGTGCGGCAGCAGGATCGCCATCGCATCGCCGTGCGGTACGCGACAGACGCCGCCGAGCGCATGGCCAATCGCGTGTACCAGCCCGACCATGGAGTTGGAAAACGCCGCGCCCGCCATCATCGCCGCGCAAGCCATCTCCATGCGCGCCCCGTCTCCTCCCTTGCCGGAGGCCGCGGGCAAAAGGCTGCGCACGATCAGGGCGATCGCACCCTGCGCGTAGGCGTCGCTGACCGGGTTGTGCTGCAGGCACGAGAAGGCCTCGACCGCGTGGCATAGCGCGTCCATACCGGTCGAGGCCGTGATGCGCGGGGGCAGGGTGCGCGTCATCCGCGGGTCGAGCACCGCTGCGTCCGGCAGAAGGTGCCCGGAGATAAACTCCATCTTGACCGATCGCTCGTCGTCACGCACCACCGCTACCGCCGTCGCCTCCGACCCCGTGCCCGCCGTCGTCGGCACGGCGATGAAGGGAACGCGCTCGCCGCGCGGCAGCACCTCGCAGCCCATGAGCGCCATAAGATCCTGCGCTCCCTGTGCGATGACCATGCACACCCCCTTCGCGGTGTCGAGCACGGAGCCGCCGCCGACCGCCACGACGCTGTCGCATCCAAGCTGCCTGTAACGAGCGGCGATGCGGTTCACCAGCGCCACCGACGAGTCGGGCGGCACGTCCGTCCATACCTCCAGCGGGGGCATGCCCGTCTCGCGCAGCGCGCGCTCGCAAAGGCCCGTCGCGCCGATCTTTTGCAGCCCCCCGTCGCTGATGAGCAGGGGCTTGGAGGCGCCCAGCAGCGTCAGCTCATGCGCGATGTTCTCCAGCGCAAACGCGCCCGAGAGCAGCCGGGGCGGGGTTTGAAATTCAAAATATGTATGCATCGTAGACCTCCTTCTCTTTCGTCCGGCCTTTACAAAAACGGGCAGAGTACCCGCAGATAGAGCAGGACGGACGGCATCTCCTTGCCCGGGCGACGGCGCAGGATGCGCCTGGCCCATATCCAGGGGAACAGATAGCCCTCTGCGATATCCACGCAGCGCACGATGGGCATCGTCCTTACGATATCCCCCCGCAACGCAAAACGATGCTGCGCATAGGCCTGCGCTACGCCGATTTGCCCCGTGAGCAGTAAAAAGGCCGCGTCGACGTTTTTGACCGCGATGTGCACGTCCGCTTCCCCATCCTTCACCGGCCTAACGCGCCCATCCTGCAGGCGCACGCGCAGACTGGGCCCGCCCGCGCCCGTCGTAAGCGAGAGAGTAAAGCCCTCGCCCAACGCGGAGAGCTCTCGCTTTACGCGCGTATCCCGCCGGTAGAGCACGTCGAGCGCGCGCCTGAGTGCGAACAACACCGCCGCGCAGACCGCTATTTGCAGCGCTCTGACGATTTTGTGGCCCATAGGGTCACCGCCTTTCTTTTTGTAGTTCAAAATAATAGTATACCGCCGAATTCCGAACCTTTCAAGATGCTTTTTGTCTGGCCTCGCGCAAATTTTCGCCGCAGGCGGAGAGGAATCCCGCAGGCGGGTACAGAATATCAATAAAATTGCGATATCTCTAGCTTAGCGGCACAGGAGGTTTTAACATGGCCAAGGCAAAACCCCTTTCCAATTCGGTCTTTCAAAAGTTCTATAC
>JAEYAR010000076.1 GCA_023404715.1 Bacillota bacterium
GTCACGCACGGCGTCGGGGCGCTGCTCTCGGTCGCCGGGCTCGTGATCCTCATCGTGCTGAGCGTGCTTTCGGGCGATCCCTTCAAGCTGGCCGGCAGCCTGGTCTTCGGCATCACGCTGATCCTGCTCTTCACCGCCTCTACCCTCTACCATGCGATCACCCACCCGCAGGCCAAGGCGGTGCTGCGCGTGCTCGACCACACGTCGATCTTCCTTTTGATCGCGGGCACCTACACGCCGATCACCCTGGTGGCGCTGCGCGGCCCCGTAGGTTGGACGATCTTTTCCGTGGTATGGATCGCGGCCATCGTGGGCGTGGTCCTCAATGCCGTTAGCATCGAACGTTTCAAGGTCTTTTCAATGATCTGCTACGTCGCCATGGGGTGGTGCGTGGTGTTTGCCTTTCCGCCCCTCTTCCGCTCGCTCGCGCGGCCCGGCATCTGGCTGTTGATCGCAGGCGGCGTGTGTTACACGGGCGGTATCGCCTTTTATGCGTTCAAACGCCGCTACATGCACGGTATCTGGCATCTTTTCGTGCTTGCGGGCGCAGTTTGCCATTACCTGTGCGTGCTGCTATACGTAATCCTCTGATTGTGGTATAATGCCAGCGGCGCGGCCCGCGCAAGAAGTACATCCTCCGGAGGTAAACCCATGCTGCTATCCTTTGTAGTGCCCTGCTATAACGAGGAAGATAACGTCGACCTCTTCTATACCGAGGCGGTGCGCGCCATCCGTGAAAAGACGGACGACTTTGAGCTGATCTTCATCAACGACGGCTCAAAAGACGGCACGTTGAAAAAGCTGAAGGAAATCGCCCGGCGCAGCGACGCGCGCGTCAAGGTCGTCAACTTTTCACGCAACTTCGGCAAGGAGGCCGGCATCTACGCCGGGCTCCGCCACGCGCAGGGCGAGTACACCTGCATCATCGATGCGGACATGCAGCAGCGCCCGGAGGTCGCCATGGAGATGCTCGATATCCTGCAAAGCAACCCGGACTACGACTGCGTCGCCGCCTATCAGAAGGAGCGGCAGGAGGGGCGGCTGCTTACCTTTTATAAAAACACGTTCTATAAGCTCATCAACCGCATGGCAGAGGTTGAATTCGTCTCCGGCGCGAGCGATTTTCGCATGCTCAACCGCAAGATGGTCGACGCGGTGCTCTCCATGAGCGAGTACTACCGCTTCTCCAAGGGGCTCTTCGCTTTCGTAGGGTTTAACACCTACTTCATGCCCTACGAGGTGCAGGCGCGCGCAAACGGCGCCTCGAAGTGGTCTTTTGGAAAGCTGTTTCAATACGCGGTCGAAGGCATCGTCTCCTTCAGTACCGCGCCGCTGCGGCTGACCACGGTACTGGGCCTGATCTTCGCGGGCATCTCCTTCATCTATCTGTTGGTCGTGATCCTGCAAAAGCTGATCGTCGGCATCGAGATCGCAGGCTACCCGACCCTGGTCGCGCTGATTCTGCTGCTCGGCGGCATTCAGCTGCTGGCGCTGGGCATCATCGGCGAATACCTCGCCCGCAACTACGTCGAAACGAAGCGGCGCCCCGTCTACATCGTGCGCGACGTAATCGAAAGCGGGAAAGAGAGCGAAACCGGCGAGGCGAAAGAAAACTGATACCGAGGCGGCAGGCATACCCTGCCGCTCTCGCTTTACAAAGGGGGAATCTGCATGAAGACGTTTCAAATCCGCTTGACCAAAAGGGCGGCGCTTTTGCCGGCCGCGCTCGTCGCGACAGCGCTGCTCGTCTCGTACCTCTGCGTGTTTTTTCAGGCGGCGCGCTCTTTGAGGGCGCTTTCCTTCCACGCGGCCAGGACGCGGACGGCGCCGTGCACTACAAGGGCAGCGCTTTTGGCGCCCCCGTATCGGTCACTGTGCTGGGGAATAGCCGGACAGACGGCGCCGCGAGCGTGCGCTACGCGACCGGCGGGCGCACGCTCGCCTATGAGGTACGGCTCGAAGCGGCCGATGAGCGCGAAACCTGGCGGGCGCAGATCCTGCAAGACGGCGAGACCGTATTTCGCGGCGTCTACCGTCCCGGTGCGCAGGGCGATGCCTTTGCCCTGGTGGATGAAAACCATGAGCCGGACTGGGACGCCCTGCTCTCCTTCACCGTAAACGGCGAATCCCCATTTACGGCGGACTATCGTCCCGGCTATCTCACGACGGTTCGCTTCGCCGATCGCAGCATCGAAACCCTGCGCGGAAACCCGGTTTTTCTCGTGCTCGCCGTGCTCGTGCTGCTCGTCACCCTCGTCGATTGGCGCTTCCCCCGCCTCTTCTTCGCGCTGAGCCACGCCCTCAGCGTACGCGACCCGCAGCCCACGGACCTGTACCTCTTTGTGCAAAAGCTCTCCTGGGCCGCCCTTCCGGCCTTCGCCGTCATCCTGCTCATCGCGGGGCTGTTTGTGCGGTAAAACCGTATCGATCCACTGCGCCGAAAGGAGAAAATATATGGAGAATCGGGCAAAAGACTTGGTTATTGCAGCTGAGCCTATCGGGCCGCGGGTTGTATCTGTACGTGCTTTAGATGATTATAAATTATCGCTTGTTTTTGATAACGGTGAGCATCGTATTTTTGACGCACAAAAGCTACTGAATTACCCACCCTTCGCCCCGCTCAAGAATGAAACTTTTTTTCGGCTTGCTCATGTTCAATACGGTACCGTATGCTGGCCGGGAGATATCGATTATTGCCCCGATACGCTCTACAGCCAAAGCACTTTAAATGAACCCTGCTAATTGTCGGGCCGATCCAAATCCCCTTACATAGGAGGCTGGTTTCGTGAAGGCACCCGTCATCGTCGCCGTGCTCAGCGATGTTCACAGCAACTTTCAGGCACTTGACGCATGCGTACGCCATGCATGGTCAAACGGTGCATCTATATTTGTCTTTCTAGGGGATTTTATAAGCCAGTGCCCGGATACACGCGCAACGCTAGATCTGATTTACAGCCTGCGCAGCCGCTACATCTGCCGTTTCATCCGGGGCAACCGCGAGGAGTACATGCTCGAATACCGCGCTGCGGGCGCTGTCGGCTGGTATGACGGCTCCGCCAGCGGTTGTCTGCTGCAAACCTACGAACAACTGCTTGAAAAGGATTTTGACTTCTTCAACTCGCTCCTGCCCTGCGGCGTGCTGAGCCTGCCGGGTCTCCCGTCGATTCGTTATTGCCATGGCTCGCCCGCTTCGACGCGCGAAGAGCTCTTCCCGGATGTCGATATTTCGCGTCGAGCGCTCTTGGATATATCAGAATCGCTGTTGCTTTGCGGTCACACCCACGTACAAGGCAGGCTCGAATGTGGAGGAAAAACCATTGTAAATCCCGGCTCCGTCGGGCTGCCCTTCCGGCAGGGCGGCGGCAAAGCGCAGTACGCGCTGCTAAGTGCCGATGGAAACGCATGGCATATAGCATTCTGCCAAACTTCTTACAACCTGGAAGCGACGCTCAAAGCTTTTGACGAAAGCGGCTTGAGCCGCCGCGCGCCTGCCTGGGTACATCTGACCAAGCATGCGCTACGAACAGGGGAGGACTATACCATGGCGGTGCTCCTTCGCGCTCGCGCTCTATGCGAAGCGTGCGGGCATATCGCAAGCTGGCCGCGCGTTTCCGAAACTTTTTGGAATCAGGCGCTCACCGAATACGGGCTGCCCCTCTCCACCGTCTCTTAATCTCCGCCTGTAATGCAGCACCGCTTGGAAAGACGTATCTGCCA
Organism: Bacillota bacterium; assembly: GCA_023404715.1. Taxonomy (GTDB): domain Bacteria; phylum Bacillota; class Clostridia; order Christensenellales; family Aristaeellaceae; genus Beduinella. The sequence goes on from JAEYAR010000076.1 coordinate 3,718, forward strand.
AGCGGTGCTTTTTTGTTATGCCTGCGCCCGTTGCGCCGCCGCGTTAAGCGCCTCTACGATTCGCGGCAGCTTGCCGCGGTCCGCCGCGTCGCCCGCGAAGGCGAACGCCGCGCGCAGCGGCAGATCGCGCAGCATCGCGGCCGCCATCTCCTTCGTGCTCTCGCCCAGCGAATCGCCGCCGCCCATGACAGCCCCGATCCCGTCGATAAAGGGTTTCAAAATCTCCATCGCGCCGGGGATCTGCATCGCGTCGCCAAACGTCGTGTTTTCGTGCACGCGTATAGGCAGGCAGCGCGTCGATTCGATCTCGACCGTCGCCCGAAGGCGCACGTCCGCGCTGGAGGCCGCGGCAAGCACCTCGTATGCCCCCGGCTCGACGAACCAATCGGCGATCGACGTCTCGTAATAGGCGAACGCGCGCGGCGGGAGCTCTACCGTCACGGTCTTCGTCTCCCCCGGCTCCAGCTCTACCTTGTCAAAGCCGCGCAGCTCCTTGACCGGGCGCGAAGCGCCCGCGTGCGCCGGGGCGACGTAGAACTGCACGATCTCCTTGGCCGGGACACGCCCCGTGTTCGTGATATCCACGCTCGCCGTCAGCGTCTCGCCGTCGCGCATCCGCGCCTTGTCGAGGCGCAGGTTGTCGTACGAAAAGGTGGTATACGTCAGCCCGTGGCCGAACGGGAAGCGCACAGCAAGGCCCCGCTTGTCGTAGTAGCGGTAGCCGACGTAGAGGCCCTCGCGGTATTCCACCGTATCGCCGTCCCCTGGGAAGAACAGATAGGATGGATTGTCCTCCAGGCGCATAGGGAACGTCTCGGCGAGCTTGCCGCAGGGGGACGCCTTGCCGAACAGCAGATCCGCGACCGCGCCGCCGACCGCCTGGCCGCCCAGGTATGCCTCCAAAATGGCGGGGACATCGTCTGCCCAGGGCATTTCGACCGGCGCGCCGTTGTGCAGCACGACGGCCACGCGGGGCTGTACCTTGAGCACCGCGCGGATCAGCTCCGTCTGGCAATCGGGAAGACGCATATGCTTGCGATCGTAGCCCTCGGATTCAAACGCGTCCGGCAGGCCTACGAAGAGCACGGCGGCGTCCGCCGCCTGCGCCGCGTTCACCGCGCGGGTCAGCAGCTCGGGGTCGGTCCTGTCCTCCTTCGTGCCGCAGCCCTCGGCGTACATGACGTCCGCGTACTCAGAGGCGGCCGCCAATGCGCAGGTCTCCTCGCTCGCGTTGATGTGCGAGCTGCCTCCGCCTTGATAGCGCGGCTTCTTCGCGAACGGGCCGATAAACGCTACGCGGCGCGAGGGCGACAGCGGCAGCAGATCCCCATCGTTTTTGAGCAGCACCATGCTCTCTCTCGCCACGGCGCGGGCCAGCTTGTGGTGCGCCGCCCGGTCGAACACGGCCGCGTTATCCCGATGCGCGAGGAAGCGGGCGACGATGGTAAGGATGCGCTCCGCCGCCTGGTCAACCGTCTCCTCGGCGATCCGCCCCTCGCGCACCGCTTGCACGAGCGCCCTGTCGTTATACGTGCCGCTGGAGGGCATCTCCAGCTCAAGGCCCGCCTCCACGCCCGCGACGTGGTCGTTGCAGGCGCCCCAATCCGTCACCGTAAAGCCCTCAAAGCCCCACTCGTCCCGCAGGATCTCGGTAAGCAGCCGCGGGTTCTCGCTAGCATAGGTGCCGTTTACCTTGTTGTAGGAACACATCACCGTCCAGGGCTCGCCGCCCTTGACCGCGCCCTCGAAGCTCGCCAGGTAGATTTCGCGCAGCGCCCGCTCGTCCACCCGCGCATCCACGCTCATGCGGCGCGTCTCCTGGTTATTGACGGCGTAATGCTTGAGGCTCGTCCCGACGTTTTTGGACTGCACGCCGCGAATATGGGCCGCCGCCATCTCGCCTGAAAGGTACGGGTCCTCCGAAAAGTACTCGAAATTGCGTCCGCACAGCGGCGAACGCTTGATATTCGCCGCCGGGCCGAGGATCACCCCAACGTTCTCCGCCTGACATTCCTCGCCCAGCGCCTCGCCCACGCGATGCAGCAAATCCCGGTCGAACGAGCAGGCGAGGCCCGCCGCCGTCGGGAAGCACACGGCCTTGATGCTCGCGTTGATGCCCAGGTGATCCGCCGCATCCGCCTGCTTGCGCAGGCCGTGCGGCCCGTCCGATACCATCATCTGCGGGATGCCCAGGCGCTCTACCGCTTTGGTATGCCAAAAGCCCGCCCCCGAGCAGAGCGACGCCTTTTCCTCCAAGGTCATTTCCTTCACCAGTTTTTGTACGTCCATGCTCAACCCTCTTTCTTACGTGCATTCTATGATGCAACCGTTATGATCATTAAAGAAAGATTTCGCTGCCGCATGCGCGCTTTCCTCCCAGAAAGCGCAAAAAACTGGTCTTAACGTCTACAAAATTCCCTTTATCTTCGTATACCACAGACAATGTGTTGATCGCTCGCCTTAAGGTAGCCGTATCACAACGTCCTTATCAACAGCTTTCTTAGAGACTGCAAATCATTTTATAATCGAATGGATATAAATCATTCTGTTCCCTTCAATTTATGGTATCTTATGAGTCATAAAATTTGAAAAGAGGTTCTACACATGGGCAAGATTTTGGAGGCATTTGCGAACGACAACATTTTACCTTGTACCCGGTACTTTGATCAGAGCTCGGAATACGGTCGCGCGCTGGATCAACTTGTAAGTACAGAAAAATCAATACGCGATTCATTGGACGATACAACAAAGGCCTTGTTTCAAAAAGCCTCAGATATTCAAGGCAAGCTCAACGCTTTATCCGCTACAGATTCATTTTGTTTTGGATTTCGCCTTGGTATTTTAATGATGGTCGAGGCCTTTACAGAAAGGGACGACCTCATCCTTCAAGACGATGACAAGTAGTCAATAAACTGAGAGGGCGATAAGGAACCGCCGAGGAAGCGCCTGTAGCACGGCGCAAACGGGAGCCTTGGGGCTGCGGGCGGGCACGCAATGCGCGCCCGCACAAAATATTCCTGTACCATAACTTGGTTATGAAACGAACGTGAGCTAACAGTTTGTTCGATAAGGTTCTTTACAGATCACGGACAGGGAAACAAAGGAAATCAGATAAAAATTTGCATCCGTCTTTGCCTTTCTTCTCGCAGCCGTGCGTCCTCCATCACATATCCCTTGATGATAAACTCTTTCAACACCCTGTTCGCCCAAATTCGAAACATGGTCGCTTTTTTGGAGTTCACACGATATCCAACCGCAATAATCGAATCCAAATTATAATGGTTCGTATTATACCGCTTGCCGTCTGCCGCAGTTGTTTCCATTTTGGATACAACTAAATTCTCAGGCAGTTCACCCGATTCAAAAATATTTTTGAGATGTAGATTTCTCTGGTTTCATAAGGGGTAATCCCCTGTTCAACGCTCATGATCTCACCTGTCTCCTAAAGCTTTCCGGTGATAAATTCGGGAAAAAGACAACCCAATCGGAAGATTTTATTATCCTTTAAGCCGCCGTATAAACAAAATGGTCGTACGCGCCGTTCGATTTCAGAAATGCGATGAATGCGCTGAGCGCATCAAAGGCGATGCCTTGATGCCAGTGGTCTTTGGCGATCCATACGCCGATTTCAGGTGCATTTGTATCCAGGTCGTACGCCTCGACGTCGCCAATCATTCCGTCTATGTCGTCCATAATGACACACATCAGCGTACATCCGGCCCTACGCTGCTCCTCAAACGAACCGAGCAGCGCCGCGGCATCTTCCGTGGATCTGAACGGATCTGGGTACATATATCGCGTTACGTCTACATCAAACGCTTTACAGTATGCCCCAGCGTCCGCCTGTGTGACCGGTTTCATCGTCACCCTCCCGGCCTTAAGCGAGAATCCTGCTACGTTGATTAGAGCCTTGATGTCAGCCATGGAACTACCTTCTCTATGCCCAATCTCCCATGCCCCAAACGATATTCAATACACGGCCGCGCGAAGTAGCGAGCTTGGCTCGCATACTCCGCGCGGCTGTCGGTTTTAGGCCAGGCCCGCCTTTTCGCGCAGGATTGCCGCCCTGTCCGTGCGCTCCCACGGCAGGTCGATATCCGTGCGGCCAAAGTGACCGTAGGCTGCCGTTTGGCGGTAAATCGGGCGGCGCAGGTTCAGCATCTCGATGATGCCCGCGGGGCGAAGGTCGAAAGTCTCCGAGACGATCTGCGCGAGGCGGTCGTCCGCGATGACGCCGGTGCCGAACGTATCGATCAGCAGGGAGACCGGGCGCGCGACGCCGATGGCATACGCCAGCTCGATCTCGCAGCGCTGGGCGAGGCCCGCCGCCACGATGTTTTTGGCCACGTAGCGCCCCGCATAGGCGGCGCTGCGGTCTACTTTCGTCGGGTCCTTGCCCGAGAACGCGCCGCCGCCATGGCGGGCGTAGCCGCCGTACGTATCTACGATGATCTTGCGCCCGGTCAGGCCGGAATCGCCCATCGGGCCGCCGATGACGAACCTGCCGGTGGGGTTGACGAAGAACTTCGTCCGCTCGTCCAGCAGCTCCGCCGGGATCGACGCGCGGATGACTTGATCGACGACAGCCTCGCGCAGCGCCTCATAGGCGATGTCCGGGTCGTGCTGGGTGGAGACGACCACCGCCTCTACGCGCACGGGCCGCCCGTCCTCGTATTCGACCGTCACCTGGCTCTTGCCGTCCGGGCGCAGCCAGGGCAGAGCGCCCGTCTTGCGCCGCTCGGTCAGCCTGCGGGTAATGCGGTGGGCCAGGGCGATGGGCATGGGCATCATCTCCGGCGTCTCGTCGCAGGCATAGCCGAACATCATGCCCTGATCGCCCGCGCCGATGTCCTTCTCGCCCGCCGCGCGCCCCTCCAGCGCCGCGTTGACGCCCTGGGCGATATCCGGCGATTGCTCGTGCAGCGCGGTGAGCACCGAGCAGGTCGTGCCGTCAAAGCCGTACTTGGCGCGGTCGTACCCGATATCGGTCACGACGGAGCGCACGATGTCGTCCACGGGCACGTAAGCGGTCGTCGTCACCTCGCCCATGACCATCACCAGGCCGGTGGTGGTCGCCGTCTCGCAGGCCACGTGGGCCATGGGATCCTTAGCGAGGATCGCGTCGAGCACGGCGTCGCTGATCTGGTCGCACATCTTGTCCGGATGTCCTTCTGTAACGGATTCGGAAGTAAAAAGCTTTCTCATGTACATTCTCCTCTGCTCTTTGCGGGGTTTTCCCCCTGGAATAGAAAACGCTTCGTCGATAGACGAAGCGGATTAAGCGGATAACCCATACCTCATCTTTCAGCGGCAAGCCGCTGTGGGATTTGGCACCTGAACGACGCCGTCCGGTTGCCGGGTTTCATCGGGCCCAGTCCCTCCACCACTCTTAATAAGGCTATTCACTTGTCATCAAGAGCATTATAACAGGGCGGCTGCGCCCTGTCAAGTGACAGGATGCGCCAAGTCATTCGCTCAACCGGTAGGCGACCGCATAGCCGACCCCAAACGTGAGCGCGCTCACGACCACAGCGAGCAGGCTGATCTGGGCCCAGTTTACCGTCATCAGGATCGCGATGGGCGATGCGCTCACCAGGCCGATGATGGCGCAATAGGTTATGCCCTCCCAGCGGGCGATGAGGATTTCAATCAGCTTGGCGATCGCGAAGATGCCGATCACGATGCCCAGGCCCACGGGGATGAGGATGCCCACATTGTGCAAAAGCGCGCCCATGTCGAAAGCGGCGAGCGCCTTGATGAAGCCGCTGATCGAGGAGATCACCGGTTCATAATACCCCAGCAGCATCAGCATCATCGAACCGCTTACGCCGGGGATGACCATCGTCGCCGAGGCGATCACCCCGATGGCGAAGAGCTTGACCACCTCGATCACGCTGAGCGTGACGTTCGCGCTCGCCCCGTTGCCCTCGCCGAGAATTTGCAGCACGATGATCAGCGCAAACGCGAGTAAGAACACGGCCGCGCCCGGGATCCCCTTGCGCTTTCCCTTAATGCGCCGCAGCAGCACCGGCAGCCCGCCGAAGATCAAGCCGATAAAGGCGCAGTTGGTTTGCAGGGGAAAGTGCTCAAAGAGCGGCTCAATCACAAAGGACAGGCCGACGATCGCGACCGCCATGCCGACCACAAAAGGCCAGAGGGTCGCGAGGCAACGCTTAAAATCCTTAAAGAGGTTGTTGATACAGCCGATAATCGTATCGTAAATGCCCATCGAAACCATCATCGTTCCCCCGCTGACGCCGGGTATGATGTTCGCGATGCCGATCATGACGCCGCGAAGGATATCCTTGATCTTGTTCACGCTTGGTCGTCCTCCATTTTCAAGTCATCAATAATGCATCCAAAAAAGCACTATATCATTTCTTGCTTCCGCTGTCAATGACTGCTATACTATCTTTACGTGCACATTCGATATTTTAAGGGGTGACATCCGAATTGAAGACCGTTTTGGGCTGCATTCGCCGGGCGGACGACGACTTTTCCCTGATCGAGGACGGCGACCGCATCGCCGTGGGCGTATCGGGCGGCAAGGACAGCCTGCTGCTCCTGTACGCGCTGAGCCTCTACCGCAAATTCAGCCATAAAAGCTTTACCCTTTCGGCCATCACGCTGGATATGGGGCTGCGTCCCTTCGACATCGGCGGGATCCGATCGCTATGCGAGCAGATCGAGGTGCCCTATACCGTCG
>JAEYAR010000015.1 GCA_023404715.1 Bacillota bacterium
CCCGCCGCGTTCGCGCAGCTCGCCGCTCCGGCTACCGTGTAGCGGTTTTCTCCTACGCCCGTCAGCGTGTATCCCGCCTTCGCGCTTAGCTCGATCCGCGCCGTGTACTCCGTATCCGCCGCGAAACTCCCCTTCACCTCCGGCTCCCACGTGATCCTGCCCGTGTACTGCTCCGTCTCCGTCACCTCGTACGTCGGCGTTCCCCCGCGCCTCGGCACGCTCACGCCCGCGATCGCGTACTGGTTCACCGGCAATGCGGGCCGCGCGACGCTAAGCGTATACGTGCGCGCATCGTCCGGGTCCTTGTCGCTGCGCACGACGATGGTGATGGGCGTCGTCGCCCCCGGCGACAGCTCGATAGGTCCAAACGCGCTTCCGCTCCGCGCCGGTTCGCCGTCGATCTCAATGGCGTGCCCCGCGTATAGCGCCGTCGGCGTGATTGAAAGGGCGCTCGTGAGTGTATCGACCGCAAACGCATATTGCGTCGTGTTGGGGTCAAACGCAATGCTCCCCGCGCTCAGGTCGATCCCCTGCAGCGCCGCCCCGCTCACGACCGTCGCGCCCGGCAGCAGCTTTGTGTAGCTCTCGACGTCCGCGCCCTTGGGCACGCGACAAATCAGGCTGGACGGATAGTGAGTATAGTCGTAATCCGCCCCCAGACCCTCCATGCTGGGCGCCGTAGCGTTGTGAAACGTCACACGGCGCAGGTTTCCACAGCCTATTAGCGCCGTCGGCGCCATCTTTGTAACCGCCGCGGGGATGTCGATGCTGCTGATACCCGTCCAGGCCAGGGCGTAGATTCCGATGAACGCCACGTTGCCCGGCAGACGGATGTCCGTCAGCGACTTGCAGCCGTCCAGCGCGTTGTTCTGGATCGCCGTAACCGTGCCCGGAATGTCGATTTCCTTCAGCGAGGAACACCCGTCGAAATCCAGGTTGCCGATCTGCGTAATGTTTTCCGGCAGTGAAACCTCCTGCAAAGCGGAACAACCGGTAAACAAATTGATGCCGATCGAGTTGATCTGCCCGGGCAGCCGGGCCTGTTTCAACGATTTGCACTGCCCGAATGCGGAATCCCCGAGCGTCTTTACCGTATCCGGCACGTCGACGCTTTCAAGCCCGGACATGTAAAACGCGCTGCCTCCGATTTTTTCTAAATTCACAGGCAACGAAATCCCTTTGAGCGTGCTGCAGGAGTGAAACGCTTGCGTGTCGATCACCTTTAAGCCGGACGGCAGCTTGACCTCCGCCAGCGAGGAACAGCCCTGAAACGCACCCCACGGGATTTTCGTCAGCCCGTCCGGCAGGTCGATCCGCTTCAAAGAGGCGCAGTTCAGGAACGAATAGGTGTCCATGCTCTTCAAATTGGCCGGTAGGCTGACCTCCTGCAGGTTTCGCAGGTTGGCAAAACCCTCCCAAACGATGCTCGTCACCGAGTCCTTTAGCGTAAGCTTGAGAATGTCGCTCGCGGCGAAACGCTTGTCCGTCTTCCACATTGAGCCCGACGTCACCGTCAACTCGCCCGTCTGCCGGTCAAAGGTATAGCCCTGGCCGCTGATGGCCATCACGATGTGCGCTAAGAGCGCCCGCCACGCTTCGCTGGCCTCCTCGCCGACGTAGCCTGATGCGTTGTCCGGCGCGTGAATGCGCAACCCCTCAGGCGCTCCTTCAAAAGGATTTCCCGAAAGCGACGGGGCCTGGGCCGATGCGAAGGAGACCTTCGAGAGCGATATGCAGCCGGCAAATGCCCCCTGGCCCAGCGCGGCAACCGTCGCGGGAATAGACACCTCCCGCAAGGAGGCCAAACCGGCAAAGGCGCTCTGGGGGATCGCTGTAGCGCCGGAATCGATCACGACGATGGCGACCGCCTCGCGGTCGAGGGCCGCGTCGTTTTGCCATGCGGTCATGCCCGCGTCGGTGTGAACTGTCAACGTGGAGGCGTTTGCGTCCCATGTGTAATCCATGACGTTCATCAGCATCGCGCCGCCCGGCACGACCCGCACCTGCGGGCTCGGCGCGCAGGCATAGCCCGCTTCCAGCGCCGCGGTGAAGAGATACCCCTCGGCTCCTGTGGGCTCTCCCGCCAGGAGGGCCGGGCAGGCCCAGCCTGTGATGGCGACGGGGATTTCCCCGTCCGCGCCGTCTACCTTGGCCATGATTTGCGCGGGCAGCATCGCCGCGATGGCGCCAAACGCCTCCGCCCCCGGCTGCACCGGCCCCGGCAGGATCAGCGCGTTTTCCGTCAGCAAGCCCTGGGGATCGTCGAACGTCCACAGCAGGATGCGCCGCTCCGCGGGTGCCTCCGGCGTCGCGCTTGGCGTGACCTCCTCCGTCGCCTCCGGCGTCGCGCTTACCCCGGCTTCCTCCGTCGACCCCGGCGTCTCGCTTACCCCGGCTTCCTCCGTCGACTCCGGCGTCGCGCTTACCCCGGCTTCCTCCGTCGACCCCGGCGTCGCGCTTACCCCGGCTTCCTCCGTCGACCCCGGCGTCGCGCTTACTCCGGCTTCCTCCGTCGACCCCGGTGTCGCGCTTACCCCGGCTTCCTCCGTCGACCCCGGCGTCGGCGAACGCTCCGCTTGCGAGGGCGTCGCATCCGCGTAACTCACATTGTACACGCTTCCCCCCAAGATACAGGCAATGAGAAACGCGCTGCAAGCTCTCCGCCATCCGATTCCGTGTTTCATCCTCAATCTTCCTCCTCTTTCGTCGCGCATGTGCAGATGTCATAGCTTTTTAGACATGTGCCCAAAAGAAAAAGAGACGTCCGGAAAGTTCTATACAAGAACCATTTCCGAACGTTGGGGGAATGTCCAAAAACGTATATATTCTCTGTCCCTTTTCGTATACACAATCCCCTATATGATCAGTATAACATAGCGTCTTCGGCACATCAAGCACTCAAATGGGATTATTTGCGAAGGCCAGTGCGGCCGTCTCCTCCGCTTCTCAATGCCTCTCCCCCTGCTTTTACAGCAAGTCAATGAAGCCGTCCCCTTGTGCGCCGCCTAGCTTCCCGCGCTCTCGTCCGGCAGATAGATTGTGAAGGTCGCCCCTTCCCCGGGCACGGAGGATACCTCCGCGCGCCCGCCGTGGCGCTGGGCTACGCGCTGTACGACAGCCAGGCCGATGCCAAAGCCCTCGGGCGAGTTCCAGCCCTGATAAAACCGGTCGAAGATGCCCTCCTGCTCGTCGGGCGCGATGCCGCAGCCCGTGTCCTGCACGCTTACGTTGACGCCGTAGGGTGCGCGCTCGGCCAGGATGGTCACGGAGCCGCCCGCGGGCGTATAGCGCACGGCGTTGGAGACCAGACGCTCGAGCGCGTTTTGCAGCCAACCCGCGTCGAAGCGCGCGGTCAGCTCCTCTTCACAGCGCGCGGTAAAGACGATCTTGCTCTTCTTATAGACGCCCGAGAACCCGCGCACGCATTGCTCGAGCAGGGGACGCAGCTGCATGGCGCGCGGGGAGAAGGGCGTCTCGTCCAGCAACGCCAGGCCGCGAAGCGCCTTCACGCGGTTCGTCATGCGCAGCGCGTTCTGTTTGGCCATCTCCAGGTAAGCGTCCCGCTCCTCGTCCGTAACCGGCACGCCCCCGGCGACCAGGTCCAGGCTGCCGCGGATGATCGTAAGCGGCGATTGCAGGTCGTGGGCGATGCGCGAGAAGAACTCGGCCCGGCTCCTATCGATGCGCGAAAGCTGCTCGCCCGTGCGCGCGAGCGCCTCGGTGCGCTCCTGAACGCGCCTTTCCAGCTCGCTCTCCAGCGCCTCGCGCTGCTTCCTGTTTTCCGCCTGGTCGCGACCGAGGGTCAGCTGCTGCGCCAGGGTCATCACCGCGCCCATCACGAGCAAGGGCGATACGACCAGCGCGCCCTGCGCGGCGAACAGGTGCCAGAGCACCCCTACGCACAGCGGCAGGATCGACAGGCAATGCAGCAGCGCGTGCGTGCGCACCTGCCTGAGGACGCCGCGCAGGGCGATCATAAGCGCGTATATCGCAAAGACGACGGCCATGAGGTCCGCGAGTGAGGTCAAGAAGAGCTTGCCCGAGACGAAAAAGAGCAGGAGCATCAGGATCGTCAACCCCCCGCTGAGCGCGAGCGCGAGCACCACCGGCCGCGCGCTCCTACCGTCCCCGAGCGAGATCTCCGCATAGCAGCAAAGCGCCGCGCACAGCAGCGCCAACGCAGAGTGCGATAGCACCTGCGCGCCGACGTACTGTCCGAAAACCTCCGCCGCCTGCGTGAGCGCGAGCAGCAGATAGACCAATGACAGCGTGAGCTGCTCGCTCGCGCCCCGCTCAAACAGACAGGTGCCCAATACGAAGATCCCCATCGCCAGCACGTAGCACAGCAGCGCCACGTAGCAGGCGGTGCGTTCAAGCGTCAGGCGCGCGATCGATTCCGGCGTGCCCAGCAGCACCCGCTGTGGCCCGGCCGGCGCCATGAGCGTAAGCGTAAGGTTTGTGCCGCTCGCCGGCATCGTGAATTCCAGCTGCGCGCCGCTGATGGGCAGCCCGCGGCGCAGCAGCGCGATCTCCTCGCCGTCCTGCACCGCGCGCTCGATGCCCGTCATGGAATAGATCGATAGCGCGTACCGTGCGCCCGGCTCCCCCAGCAGGTCGAGCGAGAGCTCCGTCTCCCCCTTGCCTCCTTGCACGGTGACCGCGATCGTGTCCGCGGCCGATAGCGCGATCGCCCCGCGCGTGCCGGCCGGGCGCACCGCCTCCTCGTTATAGCGCACCGTAAAGCCCGCCAGCAGCGCGCAGCATAGGGCGCAAAGCGTAAGCAAGATAACGCTACGCCTTTCCTTTTGTTTCATGAAGCGCCTCCTCCGTACGGGGTCGTCCGTCCTCATCCCTGCGTCTTGGCGGCCTGTTCCTGCTCGTCTGCGGGGACGAAACAATACCCCTTGCCCCACGCCGTCTGGATAAACTCATGCTGGGGCACCGCCTGGTCCAGGTATTTTCTCAGGTTGAACATGTGCACGTGTACCGTGCGCAGGTCGCCCATGGATTTGAGGCCCCATACCTCCTCGTAGATCTGCTGCGCGCTGACGCATTCGCCGGGGTGCCGGGCCAGATAGCAGAGAATCAAAAACGCCTTGCGCGGCAGGTTCAGCCTCTCTTCCCCGACCAGGGCGCACTCGCTGGTCATGTCGATCGAGAGGGGCCCAAAGCGCAGCACGCTGCGCCCGGCCGCCTTGTCCTGCGCAGGCGCGCTGCGACGCAGGCATACGCGGATGCGCGCTTCCAGTTCCTTGACCGAGTAGGGCTTCGTCATGTAGTCGTCCCCGCCCGTGAGCAGGCCGGCGATCTTGTCGTCCTCCGTATCCATGCAGCTGAGAAAGATGATCGGGCAGGGCGTAACGGCCTTGAGCTTGGGGCATAGCTCCAGGCCTGTGCCGTCCGGCAGGTTGACGTCCAATACGATGACCTCCGGCTCAAAAGCCCGGCAGGCGTGTAGCCCTTCCTCACAGCTGTACGCGCAGCGCACTTCGTAGCCCCGGCTCTTTAAGAAAAACGTGTTGATGCTCTGTATGTCCTTGTCGTCCTCTATCAGCAAAATTTTGTCCATCTTCGTCGCGCCCCTTCGCTGCGGCGCCTGTTTTGAGGCAAGCCCGCGTCTGTCGCACCCCCGTGCGGTCAAATTGTATCCAACCTAACATTTTGAACATTTTTGATCGATTTCAAAGCCGTCCTGTTTCCTTGTGTTTTTATATCAAATAACCGGCTCTCGGCGGTGGCCGCCGGTCTGTCCCTCAACAATCATCTGTTACATATGTAACTCCTTTTACATCCGTTCATAATCCGCTATGTAGTGTAACATGTGTTACTTTTGTAATACATGTTCCTTTTGTGGCGGCTGATACGTCCCATGTCTTGCGGCCTGCGCGTCTCCCGCCTCCGGCATAGGGCCGCGCTCATCCTTCATCCCCGAGGATATCGCGCAGCGCGGCGCAAAGCACAGCGTCCACCAGCTCCGCCTTGCCCACGCCCGCATGGGCGCTCGCCAGGGCGATCCGCTTGATCGTCTCCGAGGAGAGCGCGTAGTTTTGCCGTTTGCGCGCGCCGACCGGCGGGTCGAACCTACGGCCCTTGAGCATGAAGGACGCAGCCAACTCCGCGTCGCGTCCCCGCATCGCGTATACGTCGTAGGGGTCCGCGGTACGTCTTACAGATGTATCTACTGCGCCTTTTGTATTCTTTGTAACCCTTTTATGACTTGTCTCATCTTTATCTCTTGTAACATCTGTTACTTGTCTTTTTTTTGTTCCTTTTAATACATTCTTTACATTGGTTACACCTGTCACTTCTGCATCATCCGTCACATCTGTTATAGGCGTTACTTTTGTATATACTGTTCCGCTTGTTACAGATGTCTCTTTCATATCATCCGTTACTTTTGTAGCTTCCGTATCCAACGTTTTTCTTGTATCATTTGCATCATTTCTTCCATCTGTATCTTTTGTAATATCCATCGTCTCCTGCGGCTGCGTGATAAAGGCGCCCAAGGCCCGGCGTACGTTCGATTCCCTTTCCTCCCGGTCCTTTAAGGATACGCGTTTAGATGCGGGCACGATCTGCGACCTCCTTTGCGAAATCGATATACGCCTGGGCCTGCTGGCTGCCGGGCGCAAAATCCATGATAGACATTGAGGCGAGGCAAGCGTCGGCATACTTGACGCTCCGGCGGATCACGGTGTCAAACGTGGGGTAGCGCTCGCGGATGGCCTCCGCCGCCTCGCGATGGTGGGTGGTTCTGTTGTCGTATTGGGTGATCAGCACGCCCAGCATCGTCAGCTCAGGGTAGAGCTCCTTGACCTGCTCGATGACGCTGAAGAGGATCTCAAGACCCTTGAGAGCCAGAAAGCTCGGCTCCGAGGGCGCTACCACCGCGTTGGACGCCATCAGGGCGTTGACGGTCAGCACGCCGAGCGAGGGCGAATTATCGATGATGATGGCGTCATAATGCTCTTGCAGAGGCGAGAGCGCCCGGCGCAGCACGGTCTCCCGGCCGATGCGGGCGGAGAGCTCCGTCTCCCCGGCCGATAGCGTGATGGAGGCCGGGAGCAGGTCAAAGCCGTCCATATGCACGATGGCGTCCTGCGCCGGGCACTTGCCCACAAGCACGTCGTAGGCGGAGCGTTCCAGCGTCAGCGGATCCAGCCCAAAGTAAACCGTGAGCGAGGATTGTGGGTCCATATCCACGAGCAGCGTGCGCCGACCTAGCTTGGCGAGCGCGCAGCCCAGGTTGACGCTCGTCGTCGTCTTGGCGACGCCGCCCTTGTTGTTCGCAATCGAAATGACCGTAGCCATAAAAAGCCCCTTTCTTCCGCACAATCGCGGGTCTTGTATCTATTGTAACACGCACTACATTTGTAACGCAAGCGCGCCGGACATATTCCGTCTGCCTACGGGGCCAAAACATGCGCGCCGCACACAGGCGGGCGCGCAGTATATACATGTCATCTATATCATTCCATGTAATTAAGCGGGTAATAACCGCAAATTTTCCTGAAAAACCAACACTTTCCGCGAATCGCTCGCCACATGATGACGAAGACATCCCCCCAGGATAACCGCGACTTGCCCCCACGATGGCATCGACTTGCCCCCACGATCACCGCGACGCCCGGTAATACAAGGCCCGGTGCGGGCGCAGGCAACGAGGGAGTAATATTACCGGATGTCGCAGCGATCGCGTGGCGAAAATCGCCACACGATAACTTCGACATTGCGGTAATATTTCTGCCCCAGGCAGCGCCGGACGCGGCAAAGCCGCGTTTCTCATCAAACTCTCATTTGACGCGGCCCACGCGGTCGGTTACAATAAGACGATTGCAAAGACCGAACAGGAGGGGAGCGTTTGACCCAAAGCATGAACTCCAAACGCGCGTGGCAAATCGCCAACATCACGACGATCGTGCTCGCGCTTGCGATATTGATCCTCTTGGCCTGCACATCCAACGGGCCCGAGGCGCTGATGGCGCGCGTCCATACGTTAAAGGGGGGCTGGCTTGCGGCCGGGGTCGGGTGCATGGCCGCGTTTTGGCTCTTCGAATCGCTGCTGCTGCACGTCATCACCCGCAGCATCTACCCCAAGGCGCCGCTCGCATCCAGCCTGCACACGGTGATGATCGGCCAGCTATACAGCGCGCTGACGCCCTTCTCGTCGGGAGGGCAGCCGGTGCAGCTGCTCGCCATGGTGAACGACGGCATGGATACCGGCGGCGCGGGATTTGCCCTGACCATCAAGTCCATCACCTGGCAGGCCGGGCTTACGATCGCGGCGGCGGCGGGCGCGGTCTACGCGCTTCCGTTTTTCCGTGGGCGCGTGCCGGGTTTTCAGGCGATGCTGGCCTTCGGCCTGGGAATCAACGCGGTGGTGATCCTGTCCATCGTGGCCTTCGCCTGCTCCGGGCGGGTCACCACAGGCATTACGACGGGTATCATTCGCTTTCTGAGCCGGATTCACCTGCTCAAAGACCCTGAAAAAATGCGGGAAAGGGCTCTGCATCAGTTCGACATCTTTCACAGCAGCATTCGCCTCATCCTCGGTAGGCCCCGCGTGCTTGCCGCCTGCGTGGTGATGACGGTTTTGCAGTTCACCTGCTATAACCTCGTCGCCTACATGGTGTACCGCGCCTTTGGCGGGGCGCCCGGCCAGGGGCTGCTCGTGCTTTCGGCTGTGGCGATCGTTTCGCTCGTCGCCTCGTTCGTGCCCCTGCCGGGGGGATCCGGCGGGGCGGAGGGCGCGTTTTACCTGCTCTTCGGCTTGTTCTTCACGCCGCAGGACGTCATCCCCGCGCTGCTCGTATGGCGCATCCTTACGTATTACTCGGCCATCGTGATCGGCATCGCGGCCTTGACGTTCGAGCGCAAGGGGCGCGAGCGGGCGCCGCGTCTAGAGCGGGCGGAGGAGGGCGCGTAAGGGCGCTTTTGCCACCGAATCGTCTCGACAATGAGTAATATTATTCTGAAGTAAGTTCGAAGGGCGAGCCCGCTTTGGCGTCGCGTGCGGCGCGGAAGGCGGGCTTGTCCTTTTTCGTCACGACGCGGCGTGAGAGCCCCTGCGCCGTACAAAGCGAGAGCTCGATATGCCCCTTATGTACGAGTGGGTGGCGCAAAATGCGAGCCCCGGCGGGCGTTGGCGGACGGCGGCAGAGGGCGAGGAAGCAGAACTTCTCATCCTCAAAGGGCGCCGCGCCCTGCTTGAGCGCGCGATGCAGGCGCGTACGCTGCACGCGTACGGTGAAGTGGCACCAGTCGTCCGCGCTCAGCGGACAGAGGGTTACGCCCTCCGGGCAGGGCGCGGCGACGTGCGCGCCCTGGGGGCGCAGCAGCGCCCGCGCGCGCTGGATATGCGAAAAACCGGCGGGCGTGCCCGGCTCTACGAGCACCAGCAGGTCCTGCGAGGCCTCCCAGAGTCGCAGCAAGAGCGCGTCGCGGTCCGCCGCTGTGAGCTCGCCGAGCACGTAGGCGGCGCAGACCAGGTCGGCCGGGGGAAGGGGGGAAGGGGCCGCGAGGTCGGCTGTGAGCCACTGCGCGTCGCAAAGCGGCGCGCCCGCATCGCGCATGAGAGCCTGGCCGACGCTTCGCATGGCCGCCTCCCGTTCCAGACAGGTCACGCGCATCACGCCGTCTTTGCGGTTTTTGAAGGCCTCTGTGACCGCCCAGGAGGCGGTGCCTGGGCCCGCGCCCACGTCCAGCAGGCTTTTTGGGGAGATGGACGCGCAGGGGAGGGAAAGGGCAAAGGCGGCGCAGACGGCGGCGTAGGTCGCGGGCATCCGCGAGGCGGCGTAGGCCGCGGCCTCCCGTTCGGTGGTCAAAAGCTGCGCGCCTTCGCCGACGCGCGCGCGGTAGCGTTCGCTGATGGCCTGCGCATCCCGCTTGAGCGCGTCGGCGTCGGCGTCCGCGAGCAGCCGCTCCAGCGCCTGCGATAGCGAATCGGGCATGGGCATAGGGAACCTCCTGAATCCGCGGCATGCCGGGGGCGCCGCCTTATTCATACCGCTACTATACCATCCCCGCTTTTTCTTGACAACCACCTGCGCGTGATGTATGCTATATTTATTACTAAAGCGCCTGCTTTTGTGGCGATAGGAGGCCCTATGAGCGAGATCAACATCTTTCCCGCGGACGATACCAGCGCCTATGTGCAACTGGAGGAGGCCTACGAGGCGGGCAAGCTCCCGCCCGAGCTCGTCCCGCGCCTGCTCGAGCTGCGCCGCCGCGCGGCCCAGCGTTTCGACCTGCTGGAGCCGGAGCTGCATATCGCCTCCCTGGCCGAATGGAAGGATCCACAGCTCACGGACGAGCGCATGAAGACGGCGCTGCGGCGCGTGGTGCAGATGCAGGGGGACGGCGCGGAGACGGGCGAGCTGCAATATGTGGCGCAGCACCTGCCCGAGGTGCTCGAGGCTACCAAGGCGCGGCTGGGGGAGGAGCGCGCGGCGGTCGAGCGCGGCCACTATTGGACGTTTGCCTCCGACGCGGACGGCAGCGTGCAACGAGAGCCGGGCGGGTACGTCTACATCGTGGACGGCAGGCGCTGCGTGATCGAGCCTGGCGCCGACGTATCGGCCTTTGTGGGCGACCGGCCCTTCATCCCCGTAGAGGACATCCCCTTTGTCAAAGAGGGCGACGAGCTGCCCGAGGAGAACCCTGACGCGCAGGAGTTTCTCTCCATCCCCAGCTATATCTGTTACCCCGAGCTGCTCCGGGCGCTCGCCAACGCGGAGGACAACTTCCGTACGGACGATTACCACCCGTTGCCCACCCACGAGGTCGACCGTGCCAACCTGCGCGCCAGCTACACCATCGCGCCGCAGGGGTTTGAGGACGACCCGGCCTATTACGACATCGACCGGCCGCCCTCGGGCATGATCGAGGAGGCCACATGGTCGCTCAAGCATTTGGACGACCTAGCGGTAGACGTGCTCAACATCACGTTCGCCGAGTGGATCCGCTCGCATCCCGCCTCGCCCGACGCGTTTATCAAGATCAGCGCCGCGGATATCTTGCGCGCGCGCGGGCTCAAGGCGCGCAAGAACGGCGAGGGCAGGCGCGGCGGCTTCACGGAGAAGCAATACCGCGATATCTCCGACCGCATGCAGGCGCTGCGCAACATCACCGCCCATATTCAGCAGATGAACGTCTATGAGGCGGATAAAAAGGGCAAGCGGACGCAGCGCACCTACAACCACCGCAGCTACATCCTGCTCATCTCCGGTTATGTCGAGCAGAACATCATCGATGGCCGTCCTTTGCAGTCGAGCTGGACCGTGCGCCCGGGCGACGTGTTCTCTCGCCTGCTCATGACGAACATCGGCCGCGAGACCGCGCTGCTTTCCGTCAAGGCGCTGCAGTTCGATCCTTACCGCCAGCAGCTGGAAAAACGGCTTACCACGTATTTTTCCTGGCAGTGGCGCATCCGCCAGCTGCGCGGGGATTACGACACGCCCTATCGGGTGAAGACGCTGCTCGACTGGCTCGGCGAAGCGCCCGACAAAAAGAACCCGCTGCGCACCAAGGAGCGCTTGGAGCGCGCCTTTAATACCCTGAAGCAGGAAAACATCATCGCCGGCTGGTGCTACGGCAGGGATGCCGAACCGGAGATCGTGGGCAAGCGCGGCTGGGTCGATCACTGGCTGCGCTGGGGCGTGCATATTACCCCCGTCGAGGCTATCGTGGGGCATTACGCGGGCATTCAAAAGCCCGCGCCGATGAAGCTCGTGAGCCCGCGGGAGAAGGAGCCCGCCCCCGCGCAAGCGCACGTCTTCACCTGCGAGGGGCTGCGCAGCCTCCGCAAGAAAAAAGGTCTTTCTCAGGTGCAGCTCGCGCAGGAGCTCGGCCTGTCGCAGGGCTATCTCTCGCAGGTCGAAAAGGGCAGAAAGCCCATGGGCCCCGCGGCCGACCGCATCCTCAAGTGGGTGATGGAGAACGACAAGCCGTAATATCGCCACCGGATCGTCTCGATCTTTATTACTATTACAGACCGATGGTCTTATAAATGCGCTGTATATAACCAAAAAAATGAAAAAAAGATGAATGCAGACCGATAGACCCACGGTCTGCTTTTTGCGGGGTTCGCCCAATTCGGGAAGCCGTCGGACACGATAGATGGTATATGCGCCTGAAAAGAGTCACAAAATGTGGAATATGCGCGTCTTTTCCTTCATATATATAAAAGCGATGTGTGAAGCAGAAGGAGGAATGGGACATGCTGACAGAGCGGGATGCGGGCGCCCTGCGGGGGTTATTGGGGTGTGTCGATTTGAAGGAGGGGCTCAGCGCATGCGGTGAGGACGCCGCGCTTTACTTTGAGCACCTGGGGAGTGCGGCGCGGCGCTATCGGCGGCACGCCCAGCATTTGGCGCTCGGCGCCGCGCTTTCGGAATGGGCCGCGGTGCGCCTGTCGCTCAGCGCGTTGGCCGTTTCGCTCCAGAGCATCGGAGCGGTAAAGCTGGCGGACGATGCGGCCTGTCTGTGCGCTCGCCTGGGCCAGGGGGATACGGCCTACGCGCGGGAGGAGGCGGACGCGTTCTGCGACGAGCTGATGTCGCTATGCGCGGTCATCGAGCGCTGCCTGCGGGCCTAGCGCCTCGCCTGAATTTTTTCGCCCAAACGGGCGTTTTGAATGCGCGTTCCCCTTCCCTTTTGAGGCGTTCGGGCGTAAAATAGGGATTACGATTACGTTAAGATGGGGAGAGTTCGCGTGCAAATTTTACACAGGGGCCTTGCGCTGGATGGGAAGGACAAGCACACCATCTGGCGCATTGTGCTGCCCGCGATGGTCGAGCTCGTGCTCTCGCAGCTCTTTGCGATGGTCGATACGATCATGCTCGGGCAGAGCAGCATGTCGGCCGTCGCTATCGCGGCGGTCGGTTTGACGAATAACCCGGTCAATATGGTCAACGGCGTGCTGACGGCGTTGCATATCGGCACGACGGCGGCCATCGCATGGGCGGTAGGGGCGGGAGACGACAAAGCGGCGCGCGCGATTACGCGTACGGCGCTGACGCTTTCGCTGCTGCTCGGGTTGTTCGCCTCGGCGGTGCTGTTCTTTCCTGCCGGGCCGCTGGTGACGTTCATGGGAGCCCAGGCGGATACCTACCCCTATGCGAGGCAGTACATGCAGATCGTGGCGCTGGGCATGCTGCCCGCGATGATAGGGTTCGGCTGCACGGCCTCCCTTCGCGGCGTAGGGCTAACGCGCTTGCCGATGGCTTATAACCTGGCTGGCAATCTGCTCAACGTCATCGGCAACTACGCCCTGATCTACGGTCATTTCGGCCTGCCCGCGCTGGGCGTGGCGGGCGCGGCGATCTCTACGACCCTCTCTCGTTACGTCTCTTGCGCGCTGGCGCTCGCGGTGATCTTCAAGGGGCATTCGAAGGTTCAGGTGCACATCGGCGAGGACTTCCGCCTGCACGGCAGGTGGCTCAAGCGCATTTTGGGCGTGGGCGTCACGGGCTCGCTCGAGCAGCTGATCATGCAGATCGGCTTCATCATGTTTACGCGCACGGTCTCCGGGCTGGGCACGGTGGTCTTCGCTGCGCACCAGATCGGGCTGTCGGTCAACGGGCTCACCTGGATGCCGGGGCAGGCCTTCGCCGTCGCGGCGACGACGTTGGTGGGGCAGAGTATGGGCGCGGGAGAGCCCGCGCGGGCCAAGACGTTCACGCGCGTCATCTGGCGCTACTCGCTATGCGCGGCAGCGGGTATCGCGCTGCTGTTCGTCACCTGTTCGCAGTTTATCGTCAGGGCCTATACGAACGACCCCGAGGTCGAGCGTCTCGCGGCGACGGTGCTCAAGATCATCGCCGTAGGCATGCCCGGCATCGCCACGCAGCTGCCGATCGCGGCCGCGCTGCGCGGGGCGGGGGATAGCCGCTTCCCCCTCTACGCGTCGGCC
Source organism: Bacillota bacterium (assembly GCA_023404715.1). Lineage (GTDB taxonomy): Bacteria > Bacillota > Clostridia > Christensenellales > Aristaeellaceae > Beduinella. Next base: position 13,913 of record JAEYAR010000015.1, read on the forward strand.
ATCGGCATCTGGGTCTTCCGCGTGCTGATCGCGCCGCTGTTCGTATACACGTTTGGCTGGGGCCTCAACGGCGCCTGGTACACGATCGCGCTCGATCAGACCGCCCGTGCCGTCGTCGTCTACCTGCGCTTCGCGACGGATAAGTGGATGCATATGAAGAAGAAGCTGGCAGGATGAGAGAGGAGAACACCATGGAAGAGGAAAAGCAGACAAGCACCAAAGGCAACCTGCGCGCGTTCGCGCGCTACTACCGGCCCCACTGGAAGCTCTTTGCGCTGGACATGGTCTGCGCGCTCGTCGTCGCGCTGGTGGACCTGATGTTCCCGATCGTCACGCGCACGGTGCTCGAGACCTACCTACCCTCCGCGATGTACCGCGCATTTTTCATCATCATCGCCGTCATGGCGGGGGCTTACCTGCTGCGCTGCGCCATGCAGTGGGTCATCGCCTATTTCGGCCACATGATGGGCGTGTTCATGGAGGCGGACATGCGCCGCGACATCTTCTCGCAGCTGCAAAAGCTCTCCTTCACATTTTACGACAAGAACCGCACGGGCCGCCTGATGTCGCGCGTGACGACCGACCTGTTTGAGATCACCGAGCTGGCGCATCACGGCCCGGAGGACCTGTTCATCTCCGTGGTGACGCTCGTGGGCTCGTTCATCGTGCTCTTCTCCATGCAGTGGAAGCTCGCGATCGTGCTGCTGGTCATGGTGCCGATTTTGCTTGGCTTTACCATCACCCAGCGCGAGCGCATGTCCCGCTCCAGCCGCAAGGTCAAGGAACGCATGGCGGGCATCAACGCGGACATCGAATCCTCCATATCCGGCGTGCGCGTCGCCAAGGCGTTCACGAACGAGCAATATGAAATCGAAAAGTTTACCAAAGGCAACGAGCGGTTCAAGGGCGCGAAGAAGGGCTTTTACAGCGCCATGGCCCGCTTCCACAGCGGCATGGAGCTGCTGCTCAACATGATGGGCCTCTTAGTACTGCTTTTCGGCGGCCTGCTCATCATGAACGGCGAGCTCTCGCTCGCGGAGCTCGTCACGTTTAACCTGTACGTCGCCTCCATCCAAAGTCCGATCCGCCGCCTGGCGCAGTTTGTCGAGCAGTTCAACACGGGCATGGCGGGCTTTCACCGCTTCCAGGAGGTCATGCGCGAGCAGCCCGACATCGCCGACGCGCCGGGCGCGAAGGCGCTGCGGGAGGTTCAGGGCGATATCCGCTTTGCGGACGTCACGTTCGCCTACGAAGAGGGCCGCAGCGTGCTCGAACACGTCGACCTCCACATCCCCAAGGGCGAGATGCTGGCGCTCGTCGGCCCCTCCGGCGGGGGCAAGTCGACGCTGTGCCAGCTCATCCCCCGGTTTTACGACGTCAAAGAGGGCGCGATCCTGCTCGACGGCAAGGACATCCGCTCCCTGCGCCTGAAGGATTTGCGCGCGGCGATCGGCATCGTGCAGCAGGACGTGTTCCTCTTCGCGGGCTCGGTGCTCGAAAACATCCGTTATGGCCGCCCCGGGGCGACGATGGAGCAGGTGATCGAGGCGGCGAAGCTCGCCGAGATCCACGACGACATCATGCAGATGCCCGAAGGGTACGATACCGTCGTGGGCGAGCGCGGCATCCTGCTTTCCGGCGGGCAAAAGCAGCGCGTCTCCATCGCCCGCATCTTCCTCAAGGACCCGCGCATCCTCATCCTGGACGAGGCGACCAGCGCGCTGGATACCGCGACCGAGGTGCGCATCCAGCGCGCGTTCGACCGCCTGGCCAAGGGGCGCACGACGCTCGTGATCGCGCACAGGCTGTCGACCATCAAAAACGCGGACGAGATCGTGGTCATCGGCGAGCACGGCATCGAAGAGCGCGGCACCCACGAGCAGCTCATGAAAGAAGGAGGCGCCTACAAGACGCTGCACGACGCGCAGTTCGCGGTGCAGGAGGCGTAAGAGAAGCCCATGTTCAAGCGTTTCTTCGACAACCGGGATGGATTTTACCGTCAGCTCTTCGGCCTCGCGCTGCCCGTGGTCGTGCAAAATCTGCTGAGCGCGGCGGTCAACTCCGCGGACGTGGTGATGCTCAACTACGTCGGGCAGGACGCGATCTCGGCCGTCTCGCTGGCCAGTCAGTATGCCAGCATCCTGTTCATGGTGTATTACGGCCTGGGCACGGGCGCGACCATGCTTTGCGCGCAGTACTTTGGCAAGGGAAACATGCGGGCCATCCAGGTGGTGGAGGGCATCGCCATGCGTTTTTCGCTGTGCATATCGGTGGCCTTCGCGGCGCTCACGTTCTTCGTACCGGACCGGCTGATGCAGATCTTTACGAACGACCCGGCGCTGATCGCGCTGGGCAGCGATTACCTGCGGGTGATGAGCATCACGTATCTGTGCTGGGGCGTGATCGAGGTCTACCTTTCGGTGCTGCGCTCAATCGGCCGCGTGACCGTCTCGATGGTGCTCAACATCGTCGCCTTTTCGCTCAACATCCTGCTCAACGCGGTGTTTATCTTCGGCCTCTTCGGCGCGCCGCGCCTGGGGGTGACGGGCGTGGCCATCGCCACGGCCATCTCGCGCGTGGTGGAGCTGTGCGGTTGCGTGCTGGTTTCCCTGCGCAGCCGGGATATCAAGCTGAACCCCGCCTATATGTTCGTGCGTAGCCGCGAGCTCTTTAGCGACTTCATACGTCTGTCGCTGCCCGCGCTGGGCAACGACATCGTCTGGGGCGTAGGATTTTCGATGTATTCGGTCATCCTCGGCCACATGGGTTCGGACGTGGTGGCGGCCAACTCGCTTGTATCGGTCGTGCGCAATCTGGGCACCATCACCTGCTTCGCCCTAGCCAGCGCGGGCGGCATCCTGCTGGGCAAGGTGATTGGCGAAAACCGACTTGAGGACGCGCGCAGGAATGCGAAGCAGCTGGTGCGCCTGACGCTGGTCAGCGGCGTGTGCGGCGGCGTACTGATCCTCGCGCTCACCCCGTTTGTGATGCGCTACGCGGACCTCTCGCCGACGTCCATGGGCTACCTGCGTGTCATGCTGCTGATCAACTGCGTATACATCATCGGCCCGGCCCTCAATACGACGCTCATCGCGGGCGTATTCCGGGCGGGCGGAGACAGCCGCTTCGGCTTCATCTGCGACATCCTCGACATGTGGTGCTACGCCGTGCCGCTGGGCTTTATCGCGGCCTTCGCGCTGAGGCTGCCGGTTCTGTGGGTCTACGTGCTGCTCTGCACGGACGAGTTCGTCAAGCTGCCCTTCGTGTTGCGCCACTACCGCAGCGGCAAGTGGTTGCACAACATCACGCGCGAGGGGCTGTTTGAAGGGGCGGACTAAGGCTTAAGCGAGCGCTGCACGTACTTGGGCAGCTTCGAGACGCTGGTTTCGTAGCTGTGATCGACCATCTCCAGGATCAGGTCGTCCGGCACGGGGCCGGTCAGCGGCAGGGTGTTGAAATAGGGCTGCTGCACGGGCGGGCAGTGATAGCCCCGCACGACCGCGCCGGGGAAGAGATTTCGATAGACGAACCCCATCCGTTCGGTGCAGCAAAGCGTCAGCATGTCCTGTCCCTTGAGACGGAATATTTGTGCAAAGATCCGGCCCGGGCGCTCGCCCAGCCTGCCGACCTTGACGATGTCGGACTCCGGGCCAAAGGGGTGGTCCAGATAGGCCCCGTCTTTCGATAGGCAGTAGTCGAGGATTTCCTGCGGCGTCATAGGCACCTCCTGATGTTCATCGCTCCGGCGTCTCCTTTTGGAGGCGCTTTTTGTATTCTCCGGGCGTTTCGCCGTAGTATTTTTTAAAGAAACGGATGAAGGAGCGCGTCTCCGAAAAACCTGCGGCGGCAGCGGCCTCGCTGACCGTCAGGCCCCGGTTCGCCATCAGCTCCTTCGCGCGCTCCGTCCGATAGGAATTGAGGGTATCCGAGATCGTCTTGCCCGTGGCGCACTTGAACAGGCGGTTGAGGTAAATGGGGTTCAGGCTGATGGCCTGGGCGATCTGGGGTACGCTCAGACGCTCGGCGTAATGCGTTTCGATGAAGGCGACCGCCGAGCGCACATAGCGGTACGATTCATCCGACAGGCTGCGGCGGCTGAGCAGCAGCCCCCTGCACCAAGCCGAGAGCGAAGCGAAGAGCGCGTCGGCCTCCGTCTCCTGGGATAGGCGCTTGAAAGCGGCGGCGAACGCCTCCGCGGATGGCTGCAGACCGCCCTCTGTGAGTTCGGCGCAGACGCGGCATAGGCAGGAGAGCGCGAGCTTGCGCGCGTGCGCGGGCGGCACCTGCGGCCCAAAGCAGAGGAAGCGCAGCTGCGAGAGCGCCTGGTCGAGGGTCTCCCGGTCCTGATCGAGCACGGCGGTACACAAGCTGTGCGCCAGCGCGTCGTCGAGCGGGGGATTTTGCTCGCTCTGGCTGTCGATGGACAGCTGCCCGGCGTGTTCGCCCAGCACGCGCGCGGCGCGCATCTGTTCCAGCGCCGTCCGGTAGGCGTCGTAGAGCACGGGCTTGGCGGGCGAGCACAGGCCGATGAAGAAGGACGCGCGGAGCGACAAGGTTTCCAGCAGACCGGCCTGCAGCGTGGCGCAGACCTGCTGCAGCCGCCCGTCCAATCCTTCGTATTGCGGGGCGTTTAACAAAAAGAGGATGGAGTCGTCCTCGCCATAGGTGCTGTACGCATGCCCGAGGGTCAAAAGCATGCTCTGCACGTTCTTCTGTACGACGAGCCGAAGCGCCTCGTCCGGAGGCGAACTGTCCGCCAGGGCGAGCACGACGACCGCGAAATAGGGATGAGGCAGCTCGACGCCGCAGCGCTTGAGGGCCTCCGCGCGCTGCGCGGGGGCCGTATGCGTGCGCAGCAGCTCGCCGACGAGCCGCTCGCGCAGGAGGGGCAAATTGTCGCGCACCGTGCGCTGCGCGTGCGCGAGCTCGTCCGTTAGATTATCGAAGACCGTAGCGATCCGCTCGAGCGCCTCGTCCGTCTCTTCTTGCGCTCCGGGCACGCCCATGCGTTTGACGAGCGTGCCAATGGGCGCGAGCATCGAACGGCTGATCAACAGCGCGAGCGCAAACATGCAAAGCGCTAACAGCAGATAGCCCAGCGCGATGAGCGATGGATGCGGCATGGAAAGGCGTAGCAGCCTCGGCCAGGGCATGGCATAGGCCGCTTTGGCCGCCGTGGCGGCGGTAGAGGGGCGAACGGCCAGCCCCAGCTCTTCGTAAGCCCGGGATGGCGGGATAAAGGCGTCGGTGCCTAGCGATGCCGAGGATACGATCGGGATCTCGCCCAGCCAGACGGCGTATTCGCCCAGAACCGCGTTGGCGTGCGCGCGCACTGTCTCGCGAAGGGATTGTACGGGGAGGTTGACGACGGCGAAGCCGAGCGTCTGGGGCTCATACATCGGCAGGCTTCTCACGAAGCTGAGCACGGGCGCGGCTTCCAGATACGCGCTCTTGCGATAGGTGCGCGTAAGCCATTCCTCTGTCAGCGGGCCGGGGGCCCGCAGTCTTTCGACAAAGGCCGCGTCGGGGTATTCCGACCAGGAGCCCACGCCAAAGTCCGAGACGATCACGCGGCTTGAGGAGGTGAGAAAGAGCTCGACGGAGGCGTACCGGCTCGCAAAGGGGGTCAACGCATCGTCGAAGCGAAGGAGAGGCTCCAATGCGGGCTGCTCTTGCATGAGCAGCGTGCGCACGCTGTCTACGGAGGATACGTAAAAGCTGACGGTTTGCGCGGCGTTCAGCTCGTCCTGCGTGCGCACGGCGAGCAGGTCCGCCGCGTCGCTCATGCGGCTAAGCAGCATCAGGGCGTGCTGCCAGGTCAGCAGGACGCATGCCAGCAGATAGACCGGCGTGCACATGAGCATAAGCGCCCGGTAGGCCTTGCGGAATTGCCGGTGGCGGATGGCGCTGAGGATTCCTCGTGCGCGGCTGTGCGGCATAGGCGTTTTCCCTTCTGCCTGCGGGGGCGGTGTCCCCAAAGCATACATTTTTTGACCCCTGATTTGACGGCCTGCGAGTCATCCTTCGCCGGCTGTTTGCTTCCGGTGCACACGCGTTTTCCCGCGGCGCAAAATGTATAGATTCGCAGATTGTTCTTTAAGGATAGTATACAATAATTCAACCTTTTCTTCAATCCAAATGGACGGGGAAATGATCCGGCAGGCGATAGAAGGCGCGAAAACGAGGGCCAAAAAGAAACGTGAAAGCTGAGAATGCCGGTTTAAATCTGGATACAAGACGCAATTGCACAAGAAAAAATCATTTCACATGTCGATTAGACGAAAAACGCTTAATTATTGCATTGAAAAACAGTGCAATAATTCCTATAATCAAAGCAAATGAATCGATAGGGGAACGGAGCGTGATCCCATGCAGAGTACGGGCGCGCGGCGGGCGCTTCCGCAGCGCAGAGAAGGGCTTCTCACTTACCTGATCCGGCATAAGTACATGTATTTGATGCTCGTGCCCGCGGTCGTCTACTATGTGGTCTTCTGCTACGTGCCGATGTTCGGCGCGAGCATCGCATTCAAAAAATTCAACCCCATGGTCGGCATCTGGGGGAGCGAATGGGTGGGTCTCAAGTACTTTAGCCAGCTCTTTTCGCTCAATAAGTTCTACCAGGTGTTCTGGAACACGCTGTCCATCAGCTTCGTTCGCCTAGTCTGGGGTTTCCCCTTTCCGATCCTCATCGCCCTCTTGCTCAACGAGCTGCGCACGCCGCGGCTCAAGCGTTCGATTCAGACGGCGGTATACGTGCCGCAGTTTATCTCCTGGGTCGTGCTGGGCGGCATCCTGACCAATTTGCTCAGCGCGGACAGCGGCATCGTCAACGGCGTCATCAAGGCGCTGGGCTTTCAGCCGGTCGGCTTTCTCACGGACGAACGCTACTTCATCCCCACGATGGTCGTCTCCATGATTTGGAAGACGTTCGGGTGGAACACGATCATCTACCTCGCGGCGCTCACGTCTGTCGATCCGCAGCTGTACGAGGCGGCGATCGTAGACGGCGCGGGCCGTTTTAAGCAGCTGCTGCACATCACGCTGCCCTCGATCCTATCCACCATCGTGGTTGTGCTCATCATGCGCATCGGCTCGCTCATGCAGGCGGGCTTTGAGCAGATCTTCGTGATGTACCATCCCGGCGTATACGGCACGGCGGACATCATCGACACCTACGTCTACCGCATCGGCCTGCAAGAGGGGAAGTTCGAGCTTGCCTCGGCCGTTGGCCTGTTCAAATCGTTCGTGAACTTCATCCTGATCGTGGGCGCGAACAAGGTCGCCCGCATGTGCGGAGAGGAGGGCGTCTATTGATGAGCGAGCGAAAGCGCCCCGCGCGCAACCGCATCCGCCGCTCCCTGGGCAGCCGCGCGTTCGACGCGTTCAACCTCGCGTTCCTGTGTCTGCTTGCGCTGACCACGGTCTATCCCTTCTGGGATGCGTTCGTCGTCTCCATGAGCTCGCTGAGGTCGTATCTTTCCACCAGCATCCACCTGTGGCCCGGCGAGTGGTCGTTCGAGGGCTACGCCTACATGTTCAAAAAGGCGGAGCTGTGGCGCTCCTACGGCAACACGATCTTCATCACCGTCGTGGGCACGCTGATCAACATGATCATCACGATCATGACGGCCTATGTGCTCTCCAAGCCGGATCTGCGCGGCCACCGTGTGCTGACCTTCCTGGCGGTCTTTACGATGATGTTCTCCGGCGGCATCATCCCGACCTACATGGTGATCAAGAGCGTAGGGCTGCTCAACTCCGTCTGGTCGATGATCATTCCCTGCGCGATCAACACCTACAACCTGATCATCCTGCGCAATTTCTTTACCGGTATGCCCCGAGAGCTGGAAGAATCCGCGATGCTGGACGGCTGTACGGAGGTGGGGGTGCTCTTCCGCATCATCCTGCCGGTCTCCAAGCCCGCGATCACCACGGTGACGCTCTTTTACGCGGTGGATCACTGGAACGATTTCTTTTCAGCGATCATGTACATCAATAAGCAGCGCAGTTGGCCGCTGCAGCTGTTTCTGCGCTCGATGCTCTTTGAAAACGACGCGGCCTACGCCTCCGGCGGCGAGAGCCTATTCCTGCTTGGCCAGCCCATGAAGATGGCGGCCGTCATGCTGGCGATCATCCCGATCATGTGCGCGTACCCCTTCTTTCAAAAGTACTTCACCAAGGGCGTGATGCTGGGGGCGGTGAAAGGCTAGCGCCTTTTCGGAGGGGGACTCTGTCCCCCTCCGAGGCCTCCCCCTGCGCGGGGTGGGATTCGGCCTGTCGGCCCTGCGGGGCCTCCCGGGCGGCCTCAGGTACGGGTACCCTTTTCGCTCCGCTGACGCTGCGCGAAAAGCGCGCAAATCCACCGCGCATGTCGCTGGATTTGATTGCATTTGGGAAAGCCTCACGGCCTCCCCAAACCCCCTCCGGGTTACGGGCGCGCCCAAGCATACCGAGGCGCCGGGG
>JAEYAR010000033.1 GCA_023404715.1 Bacillota bacterium
GACCTATCTGGCGCTATATCTGCCCTTCATCCTGCTGCTGGCGCTTCTTGAATCGCTGGCCTTGAACCGCAGCTTTCGAGGACGCGGGGCGTATCGCGTGATCTTCTATACGCCGGTCATCACCTCCTGGGTGGCGGCGGCGGTCGTGTGGAAGTGGGTGCTCTCGGGCAAGTACGGCCTGCTCAACCAGATGCTCGCGGCGGTGGGGATCACAGGCCCCGCGTGGCTGGCGAGCCCCGCCTGGGCGATGCCGGGCATCGTCATCGCCGCGCTGTGGAAGGACATGGGCTACTACGCGCTGATGGTGCTCGCCGCGCTCAAATCGATCGACCCGGCCTATTACGAGGCGGCGGACATCGACGGGGCGGGCTTTGGCCGCAAGCTTCTCTCGATCACGCTGCCGCTGATCTCGCCCACGATGTTCCTGCTGCTGGTCATCAACGTGATCTACGGGCTGCAGGTGTTCGACTCGGTGTTCGTCATGACGTCCGGCGAACCCGTCGCGATCCATACGACGGTGTTCCTGGAGCGCATCTACAACTACGCCTTCAAGCAGTACAAGATGGGCATGGCCTCGGCGTACTCGTGGATCCTTTTCGCGCTGATTCTCGTGTTCACGCTCGTTCAGTTCAGGCTGCAAGATAAGTGGGTGAATTACGATGCGTAGACGGCGTATGCGCATAGCGGGCACGGTCTTCTTCTACGCGGCGGTCACCGTAATGGCCGTCTTCACGCTGCTGCCGTTCGCGTGGATGCTATCCTCCTCCTTCAAAAGCGCGGAAACCATCCGTACGCTGCCGATCCGCTGGATACCGGAGCAGCCCTCGCTGGAGGGATACCGCCAGGTCTTTCAGATGACGAGCTTTTCCTTCCCCCGCGCGGCGTTTAATAGCCTGTTCCTCGCGCTGATGTGCACGGCGGTCTCGGTGGCCTCCGCCTCGATGGCGGCGTTCATCTTCGCGAAGGTGCCCTTCAAGGGCAGCGGCAAGCTCTTCTTGCTGTTCCTGGCGACGATGATGATCCCCGGCACGGTGACGATGGTGCCCAATTACATCATCCTGCGCCACCTGCGATTGCTCGACACGTTCACGGGCCTGATCCTGCCCTCGCTCTCCAACGCGTTCGGCGTCTTCCTCATGCGCCAGTCGATGATGACGATCCCCGATTCCTACCTAGAGTCGGCCTTTCTGGACGGCGCGTCGCTCAAACGCATCTTCGCGCAGATCCTGCTGCCCATGGTCCTGCCGACGCTGGCGACGCTCATCCTGCTCAGCTTCATGGGGTCCTGGAACTCGTATCTGTGGCCGCTGATCGTGCTATCGAGCAACGAAAAGCAGACGCTGCAGGTGGTGCTGGGCAATATGAACGGGCAGTACAAGAGCAAGGAACACGTGATGATGGCAGGCGCGGTGCTGACAATCCTGCCGGTGCTGTGCGTATACCTTTGCGCGCAGCGCTACGTCGACGCGGGCATCGCAGTCGGCGGGCTCAAGTGATTCTCGCGGGCGGATTTGCCCGTAAGGATAAAACGACAAGGAGGCATCTATCATGAAAAGGACATTCGCACTGCTTCTCGCGCTGCTGCTGACGCTGGGCCTTGCGCCCGCGCTGGCGGATGAACCCGTCACATTGACCTACGCGACGTTCTCCGCGGCGGGCGCGCAGGAGGAGACGCTCTCGAAGATGATCGCCGTCTTCGAGGAAAAGAACCCGGACATCAAGATCGACGTGCGGCTCACCGGGTTTAACGATTACTTCACCCAGCTCGCCACCCAGATCGCGGGCGGCAACCCGCCGGACGTGTTCGAGATGAACATGGAAAATTTCCTCGCCTACATGCTGCGCGGGGCGACGGCGGACCTGAGCGAGCTCATCGCCGACCGCAGCGCCTACAGCGAGGGCACGCTGGCGGCCTGCTCCAACGACGGCAAGCTATTTGCCATCCCGATGAGCTTTTCGACCGTGGTGATGTTCTACAACAAGGCGCTGTTCGACCAGGCGGGCGTCGCCTATCCCACGGACGCGTGGACCTGGGCCGACGAGCAGGCCGCGGCGGAAAAGATCGTCGCCGCGGGCGGCGAGGACGTGTGGGGCATCTATCAGCCCATCACGTACAACGAGTTTTACAAGACCGCCAAGCAAAACGGCGGAAGCCTGTTAAACGACGATCAGACGGCCTTTACGCTCAACACGCCGGAGAACGTAGACGTGCTGGGCCAGATGATCGACCGTGTGCGCGTATCGAAGGTCATGCCCACCACCGAGGCCATGGCGGGCCGCGGCGACTGGGACCTGTTCACCGAGGGCAAGCTGGCGATGCTGCATACCGGCATCTGGGCCTTCCCGACCTTTACCGAAAAGTGCGCGTTTGACTGGGACATCGTGGTGGAGCCGGGCATCGGGCAGAAGGCTACGCACTTCTTCGCCAACGTAAACTGCGTCTCCGTGGATAGCAAACAAAAGGAGGCCGCCGCGCGCTTCATCGACGCGATGGGCTCGGACCCGGACATCGTGCAGCTGCGCCTGGACGCGGGCTGGGAGCTGCCGACGATCGCCGACCAGGAAAAGCTATCGCAGTACCTGACCCTCACCCCGCCGGAGAACCGCAAGGCTGTCTTTGACAGCATGGACTTTGCGGCCACGCCGCCCGCCCTGAAGGAGCAGGCCGCCGTCGCGGAGATCATCGATTCCTACCTCAAGCCCCTGGAGATGAACGACATGAGCGCGAAGGACGCGCTGGACGCCTGCCAGAAGCAGCTGGAGGAGGAAGGGCTGCTCTAACGGTTTATCAAAAAGCTTCATAATCCCGATTGGAAACGGCATGGTCATGGAACCATGCCGCAGCGTGTCGACAAAGTGGCGTCTGCCACTTTGTCGAGTTTACGGGAGACTTTTTCCTCCGCAAAATTGTATTTTGCTGCGGAAAAATCCCCGCCCCGCCGGCAAAGCCGGCGGATACGATTACAGTCTTGCAGACGGCTTTTGGTTTTACGCGTAAAGTAAAGACTTTTTCAACACTCTGCGGCATGGTCATGGAACCATGCCGTTTTTTGCCTTGGATGTGTTCCTGCCGAGTGAATGAGAAATCCATCCCTCAGTAGCCGCCTCGTTCTGCGGAATTTGCGGCCTGATATGCCGAATCTTGCCCTACGAGAATGCCTGATCTCGTCCGCTACTGCCTGATAATGGGTGTCTCTAAAACAATTCTGTGAGGATCAAAAGTTGTTGTAAATTTGGTCGTGTTATGGTAGAGTTATGTCTGTGTCCTTGCCACGAACGGGAGTTGCTGGCATGGGACCGGCTTCTTGAGAAGGGTATGAATTACCGGCGGGTGTTACAGATAAATACGGAATAATCACCCATTTGCTTATGTGCGCTTTGTCAAGCATGAGGCGCATGAAAGGGATTTGGCCTTTGTCAAGGGGGAGCCATGTCGTTAGGTGGGGTGGGGCGGATATATCCCCTCGTCTACTCCCTTATCGGTAAGAGTCTACGTCTCACGAAGTGTAAAAATAATGATAAATAGTCTGAGGGGAATAACGGATGGAAAAATCACCAATTGAAATGATCAGTATTTTACCTGCAGATGAATTTGCAGACGCGGAAAAATTCATCACGTTGGGGGAGCAGTTGAATTGCAAAAGCCAAGTGCGTTATGCAACCGCTCATAAAGCGTGGAAATGCGTTTACTCAAAGCGAAAGCCCTCCAGAGTTCTCTTTACGGTCGAGTGTACCGATGCGAGATGGCAGATAAAAGCAATGCTGTCCAATATCGAAAAGTATAAGGATGCGCTTGAGCATTGCTCCGATCATTTGCTTCATTTAATAAAAACCGCCTACGATTGCCATGAATGCAACGACCATTGTAAAGGTCCTAATCCGTTTTTTATAGATGGTGTTGAATATCGTAAATGCCTTGGGTGCAGCTTCTATTTTTCAAAGCTGGAGCGTGCAGAACAGGATAGCCTGATTGTCTTGATAAAGAGGGAAGCTATTTACTAATGCTGACACCGGATGGGGATAATTTCGTTAAAAGCCATAGGGGACAGCATTGAAAGAACACTTGGTATTGCAAAGCGGCAAATCTTTTTACCGCAGAATTGAATAAGGGGGGGCAGCGATGATCCAACAGCAAATAAATGAACCGGAATTTGACTTTGTCAGTGAATCGGACAAGCGCTTTATCATTGCCTTTGTCACCGAGCTGGAAGCTCTGGGCTACACATACGATGATACCATTGGCAGCGGCTTCTGCTGGGGAAGCCATATGCTGATCTTTCGAAAGGCCAATGTGAAGTCGAAAAACGTCGTGGCAAGAATCTATATCCGGGAGAAATCCCTTGTCCTTCGGCTGTTTTTCAATAACGTGACGAAGCATGCCGCATTCGTCAGCGCGACTCCGGAATATATCAAGAATGTGTTTATTGGAAATTACGGTACCTGCAAGCACTGTAAAGGGGACAACTGCAAATTTCGGAAGGATTACGAGATCGACGGTGTACAATATGAAAAATGCAACGGAACGACCTTTGAGTTCTATGAGCCGACAGTGGAGCGGCTACCGGATTACATTGCCCTGTTCCGCGAGTTTTACAAACCCAATAATAGATGACAAGGTGGGGCATCATGCATGAGTAAAAAGTGTAAAGCCAGAGATTGAAGATGCTCTAGCGAATGTGATGCAAGGCGATGTGCTGGATAACGGGCTGAAGCGCATCGCTTATCTGAGGGAAACGGCATGGTCATGGAACCATGCCGTTTTTTGCCTTGGATCAAGTTATTCGCAAGTAATGAATAACTGGTAGTGCGTCAATTCGGATACTGCATGTAGAATTCTTCCTTCTGTCGCTCAATCTCTATCTTCAACTGCTCTTTGGTCGCAAATTCCGCGATGCTGCTGACCTACTGGAATGGCCTGATATGCCGAATCCCGTCCGACGAGAATCATCTGCTTGATCTCGTCTGCTACTGCCTCATAATTGCTCAAGTTATTTTCCATACTGTCCCTCCACACAATTACAGGGGGTGTTGCGTAAGCCGATGTCTATTGTCATTATACCATGTTGAGTATCCAAAATCGACTGTCAAACTAAGTCTGGCGCTACAAGTGCACTCTGACGCCCTGTCTGAACGCCATGGTCATGGAACTATGCCGTTTTCCAGTCTCCAATCAATAAAATTAATTAAAAACTTAATTATTTTGATTTTGATATTGACATTATTGAAAACGAGGTTATAATAATAGCCATGGAAGCGAACGGAGGTGAGCAGGTGTACCAAGTGATTAGCCTCTGCCCGGTCTGCGGCAAACGCCTCAAGGTGACCCGGCTGCTGTGTGAAAACTGCGATACGACGATTGAAAACGACTTTCGCCTGAGCAAATTCGACTATCTGTCGACGGAGGACCTCTTTTTCGCGGAGACGTTCTTGAAATGCCGGGGCAACATCAAGGAGGTTGAGAAGGAGCTGAAGATCTCCTATCCGACGGTACGCGCCAGACTGGACGACATCATCCGCAAGCTGGAGGGAAAGAAAGACGAGCCCTCGCCCGTGGCCGCGCGAAACGAGGAGATATTGGCCGCGCTCGAAAAGGGCGAGATCAACGCGGCGCAGGCGCTCGAACAGATGCGAGAGAATCGCTAGAAAGAAGGAAGCAGAGATGAACGAAAAGATCAGGATCCTCAAGATGGTGGAAGAGGGCAAGCTCACGGCGGAACAGGCCGTCGAGTTGATCGACGCCCTGGAAAAAAACGCGGTGGAAGAGATGGCGGCCAATATGCAGCCGACCGGCGCGCACCCCGCCGCGCGCGCGGGCGACGCCCTCTACGATGAAAAAATGCTACGGATCATCGTGGATGGCGCGATGGGGGACAAGGTAAACGTGCAGCTGCCCGTCAAGATCATTCGCCAGATCCTGCGGGTGACGGGCAAGCTGCCGATCAAAACCGAGGGCATGCAGGACCTGGACCTGGAAGCGCTCACCACCGCCATTCTCGAATGCCTGGACAACGAGGCGATTGGGAACATCGTGGAGGTGGAGGGCGCCGACGGCACCACGGTCAAGGTCTTTATCGGCTAAGGGCGGGAGGACAGGCTGATGCGCGTCATCGTCCGATCAAGCGAGGCGAACTTGTGGCTGCCGGTTCCGCTGGCATTGGCGAGTGCGGCGGTTTCCTTGCTGCCCAAATCCGCCATAGAGGAGATGAGAAGGTCGCTTCCCCCTCCCTATGACGAGGCCGTGGACAAGGCTTTTCTCAAAGAAGTCGTGCGCGCGTGCCGCTCCGTGCTCAAGGAGTATAAAGGGCTCGAGATCGTGCACGTGGAAGGGCAGGACGGCGTCTTTGTATCCATCCGGCTATAAAGAAAACGGCAAAAGCGGCCGGCGGGGCGAAGAACCCATGCCGACCGCTTTTGCGGTTAGATCACCTTGTTTCCATTGACCGTAAACTTGAAGCGAACGCCCAGCCGCTCGGCCGCGCGGCGGCACATCAGCATGCGCTGCAGGAAGATTTCGAAGTAATCGAGCATGGAGCAAATGGTCTCATCCAGCGTGATGTTGAGATGGACCGTCTCCTTCGTGATCGAAAGCTCGGAGGCGATGGCAGCGTAGTTGACGCGATCGTGGATGTCAAAGGCGGACATGTCCTTGTTGCGCACGCGGCTGCGGCGCACGTCCGCTTTGTCCGCGAGGATGAGCGCGGCGGAGATGGGCGTTACGGCGGTGCCCGTCTTCTCATCGTGGTTGCCGATCGCGGCCATGACCGCGGCGATGTCGGCAAACTCCATGCCCAGCCCCTTGAGGATTTCGCGCGCCATAAGCGCGCCGCTGTGCGCGTGGTCCGTACGGTTGACCGCATTGCCGATATCGTGCATGTAACCGGCGATGCGGCACAGCTCGATGTCATGCGCCGGATAGCCAAGCGCGCTCAGGATCGCGCCGCCCTCCTGGGCGACCTTCGCCGCGTGGGCGCGCGAATGCTCGGTATAGCCGAGCACTCCCAGCATCGCGTTGCCGGAATCGATATAGGCGTTGATTTCAATGTTTTCTTTTATATCCTGATAGCTGATCAAGCGCTTCACATCCTGTCCATTCATATGGACTATAGTATACCACGTCTCAGTGAAAAACAAGACAGGCTTTTGTAAAATATCTGAGATGCGGCCCCCGCATCAACGTTTAAACGCGCTTATGCCGCCTCGTCCTGTGCGGCGGGGATCACGCCCTGCTCGCGCAGGTCGTTCGCGTTCAGGCTCGCCACGTTGGGCGTGCGGCCATCCTCGCTGGTCGGGATTTGGAGCTTGCCCTCGCGCACCAGCTCATAGATGGTCTCGGCGTCCGGGTCGTCGAGGTCTGCGCCGACGATTTTCCAGTTTTCATCACATTTGGGCGTGAGTTCGCCCTTCTCCTGTGCGTAAACCGAGATCAAATCGCGCACCGCCGGCGTATCCGCCAAGTCGATCGTGGAGTCAAACACGAGGTTTGCCGGGTCAATGATGCCCGCCGTCGCCAGGCCGCCGTAGCGGTAGTTATTCAGGGCCAAGACCAGCTCCTGGTCGTCCTTGAGCGGCGCGCCCTGAAAAGTGAGGTTTACGATGCGCTCGCCTACGGGCTTGGAAATGTCGATCTCGTAGTTTACGCCCGCGAACATGTCGTAATTGTACATGCGGATGTCGGGATTGAAAGAGATCGTCACGTCGCCCTCGCGGTACTGGTTGAAGTACGCGCCCGCCTGCTGCTCCATAATCTGCCGCAGCTGCGCGCCCGTCACCTTGACGGCCATGAGGGTATTGTCGTATTTGTAGACGTTGACGGCATCCTTCTTCTTGTATTCGCCCTTCGTCAGGTTTGAGCCGGCGGAGAAAAGCGCGGCCAGCGACACGTCCGCGCCCGTGTAGTGCATCTGTACCTCGTTGATCAGATCGACCAGCGCGGTATCCTGCATCTGCGCGGTGGGGATGCCGGGCAGGCCGTTCCACTCGAGCGAGGGAAGGAAGTCGCCGGAGACGGAGCCCACGACGGTATTGGCCTCCTTGACGCTGGCGGCGTGCACGTAGCGCATGGCGGCCAGCAGCTCGGGATCCTCCTCAAAGTCCGCCGTGGCGATCAGCTGCGCCTCTTTCGAGGCGATCTTGTAGCCCTCGCCGTCCTGCTCAAGCGTTAAGGTCAGCTTCGCGACGTTGGAGCCGTTGGCGCCCGGCTCCATGATGACGGCGCCGTTCTCTAGCGTCTCGGCGAAGGCCTCGTGCGCGTGGCCGATCAGGAAGGCGTCGATCTCGGGATACTTGTCCGCCACCTCGTACATGCCCTCGACGCCATATTCGCCGTCCTTGCCATAGTGCGCCAGACAGATGAGCACGTCCACCTGGTCGCGCAGCTCCGCCACCATCTTGCCCGCTTCCTCCATGGGCGTGGTGAACGTCATGTTGTTGAAGTGCTCGGGCGCGGAGGCCTCCCACTGGGTGATGTGGGGCGCATCCAGGCCGAAGATGCCGACCTTGACGCCCTTGACCTCGCGGATCGTATAGGGCTTTTGCCAGCGCGTGCCGTCCTCGTTGTAGGCGTTGGCGATGAGCACGTCGCCCTCAAAGAAGGAAATGGCACGCTCTAGCATGGCGAAATCGTAGTTGAACTCGTGGTTCCCCAGCTCGAACACGTCGTAACCCAGGAAGTTGAACGCGTTGATCATCGGGTGCACCACGTCGCCGTTAAAGATGGAAATCAGGTTGGCCTGCAGGGCGTCGCCGCAATCGAGCAGCAGCAGGTCCGGGTCCTGCTCGCGCTCCTGCTTGATGACGCTGGCCACGCGCGCCAGGCCCGTATCGTCGGTGGGCGCGTCGACCGCATAGTCGTAGGAGTAGATCGAGCCGTGCAGGTCGCTCGTCTCCAGGATGGTGATAACGACGGGCTCATCCGCAGCCATCACGGCAGGCGCGAGCGAGAGCAGAAGCGCCAGGATGGTCAAAAGGGAAAGGAAACGTTTCGCTCTTTTCATACGAAGACATCCTCCTCTTCAGATTTGGTATTTACCGACATATTCAGTATACCACGATAGCCGTGAATACACAATCATTTTTTCGTTAATATTGCGAAAAAACCACGTAATTATACCGTCACAACGCTCAGGCTTTGGTGAATCGCTTTTCTTTTTGGCGCGCGTTACGCGGCCTCACTACCGTGCTCTCGTTGACCGTGCGGCTGAGCTTATCGTGCGGCAGGTGGCTGGCATGGGTCAGGCCGTAGAGCGCGAGGCAGTAGAGATACGCGGCGAACACGGCAAAGCACAGCGCGCTTACGCAAAAGTACAGGGCCATGCGTAGGCCGGCCTGCGTGCCCGCCAGGGCGAACGCATCCAGCGCGTAGCCGCCGGAGGGCAGGAAGACATAGTAGAGCGACAGGTAGCGCACCGCGTATTGCCAGAGCCTCGGGGCCGCGCCCCCATCGGCGGCGACGCGCAGCTTAACGACCCATTTGCCCGGCGTATATCCATTACACCGCCAGGGGATCAGCACGAACCACAGGGCGATGCTCAGGACGCGCACGGGCTCCTTGCCGATATCGAGCCTAAACAGCGCGAGCAGCAGATGAAGCAGACCCCAGTCGATCACAAAGGCGAGCAGGCGGCGCGAGAGCGAGGGGTGCTTGCCCCGATGGTAGGCCTTGCGGTCCATCGATTCCACGCTGGGGAGAAAATGCATGAGCAACCCCGCCAGCAGATAACCGCAGAGCGCGCCCAGCGTATTGATGATCAGATCGTCCACGTCGAAGAGGCGATATGGCCGCGGGTAGAGGAAAAAATCGCCCGTAAGCTGCGTAATCTCGATAAAGAGGCTAAAGCAAAAGCCGAGCAGGAGCGTGCGGCGCACATTGCACCGGAAATAATAACGCAGGTACACGCCCAGCGGCATGAACATCACGAGGTTGGCGACGATTTGGAACAGGGCGGGGGAGCGAAGGAGCGACGCATAGGTCGCGGGGCTCGCGGGATCAAAGCCCTTTACGTCGAGAAGCCCCATCATCGTGCGCAAGGGGACGAGCTGCGCGACGGGCCCGGTCATCCGGCGCACCTTTTCCACGTCCGGCAAGGGGAGGATGGCGAGAAACAGCGCGCACAGCAGATAGAGGATGAAGGAGTAGACGACGAAGATGCGAAAGCCGAGCAGGGCGCCGAAGCGGCGGTACTGCACGACGACGTAGGGCAGCGTAAACAGCGCGGCGATCAGGGGAAAGAGGATCAGCGCGGACTTGATCGGGTCCCAATAGGCGCTCAGCATCAAATTCATCCTTTAACAGTGATATGAGGGTGAGGAAGCAGGGTTTAAGGAAATCGGAATCCCCCTGTCCCCTTTGGCCCCAGCGGAGCGCGTAACCCCGCCGGAGGCAGCAGCGTACAAGCCACTGGGCTACGGGCGGGCGACCCAAGGTCGCTCTTGCCATGTCATTTAAAACGTTACAAACCAGAGAAGAGATGATATCTACACGGGCGCCGACCGCAGGGCGCCGTATTCAAGCCTCGATGACCTCGCCCGTCTCTTTATCCACCAGTTGGATGCGGACGCTGTAGCCCATGGCATCGGCCAGACGGGTAAGGTTTTTTACACTGATGGAATCGCCGTCTACTACCGACCGCGAAATGGCGCTGCGCGTAAGACCGATCCTTTTTCCGACCTCAACTTGCGATAAACCCTTTTTAATCAGACAGATCTTGAGTGCCTGCGTGAGATTCATAAAAAATTCTCCTTGTGTCGCTAAATATATTGACAAGCGTCGCCAAATATGTTATCATGACGATGAAAAGAAGGACGAATCGGGAGATAAACTGATAAAATATCAATCTTCATTATACCGTCATCCTTGTCGACCGTCAAGGATGCAGAAAGGGTGTGTTTGCTGTGGAATCGACGATCGAAGCGCTATACTATGGGAATATCCGCCCGACGGAGGAGGCGGTGCCGGCAGAGTGCGCGCAGGCCAATCGGGAGGTCAATGCTTTATGTAATGCGCTGAACAAAACATTGAACGAAGCGCAGCGAAGGCAGCTTGACGAGTGCTTTGATGCAAGCAACTACGCCGCTAGCAATGAAAGCCGCACGCTCTTCATCCGGGGCTTTCGCCTGGGCGCGCGGTTGATGCTCGACGTATTGAAAGAGGATGAATGAAAGAAGATGAATAAAAAGCATCGGCGGGCAGCCCATCAGGCCGTCCGCCGATTTTGAGTATGGAAAAGCGAGCGCTGATCATGGCGCGACCACGATCTTGGCCGGATCGAGATGGCTGTAGACGACGCCCGCCTGGGCGCCGCCCTCGCGCAGGGCGAAGAGCTCGGAGAGCGTTACGAGCTGATAACCGCGCTCTGCGAGGGCGGGAATGACGCGCTGCATCGCCCGGGCTGTCGGTTCGTGGACGTCGTGCATGAGGATGATGCTGCCGTTTTTTACGTTCTCTAAAATGGCAGCCTCCGTCTTGCGCGCGCTCATCGTGCGCCAATCCTCCGTATCGATCGACCACATGGCGACCGGCATGCCCAGGCCCTTGGCGACCGAGCGCACCTTGTCGTTCACCGAGCCGTAGGGCGGGCGGATGAAACGAACCGGCACATCCGCGATCTTCTGCACGGCCTCCACAGCCTGCTTGATCTGCCGCTCGATCTCAGAGCGTGAGAGCGTGGTCAGCTTTTTATGGCTCCAGGTATGTGTGGCGATCTCGCTGCCCTGCGCGGCGATAGCGCGGATTTCATCCTCAAAGTTCGAAACGCGGTTGCCTACGACGCAAAACGTGGCGGCGCCGCCGTACTGCGTGAGCAGATCGAGGATGCTCTGGGTATACTCGCTCGGGCCGTCGTCGAACGTGAGCGCGATCACGGGCCGCGCCGGGTCAATGACGCGCTGCCCGGGCAGCGCGGAGGGCGCGGGCGGGGCCGTGGGATCCGGCGGCGCAATCTGCCGGGGCGTTTCGATGCGCAGCAGCCCCTCCAGCTCGCCGTAGGGAAGCAGGATCCACTGCGTGCCCAGCGCGTCGGGCAGGAATTCGCCGCGCGGCAGCGCGAGGGCGACGCCCGCATCCGTCAGCACGGCGTTTTCAAGCCAGGAGCCGTCCACCGCCCCCGACCAGCCTGCGAGCAGGCTTTCGGGGATTTGCCCTAACCGCGCCTGCACCATCGCATAGACGTCCGCGAGCCGCTCGGGCCGAAAGATGTTCTCCCAGGTGAGCAGCTCGCCGGTCGCAAGATCCGCATTCAACGCGTACAGGACATCCTGGCTGCGGGGCTGAAAGGGGCTCACGTACCACCCGGCCTCGAGCACGCCGACGTAGCGGTCGGTGAGGTATGCGCTGTAATGCACGGTCAATTCGCTCTCGGCATCGCGCCCCGGGTTCGCGTGGGCGAGGTCCTCGAACTCGGACAGGTAGATTGCGTGCGTATCGCGTACCCAGCGGACAAGCGCCTCATCCAGCGCGGGCACGCCGGTCACCGGATAGGCGATCGACGTAGACAGGTGGGCCTGATAGTCGACGAGCGATTCGCCGTACCCAACCTGCTGCGTGAGCGCGGAACGGTCGGCGGCGAATGAAAACGGGTTGACGAAAACGCTCTGCCCGCCGGAGGGCGGGGCGGGCGATGGGGAAGGGGCAGGCGATTCATGGAGCTCCCCCTCCGACGCCGACAGGACGCCTGCGTACATATAGCCCTCGAGCGGGCCGAACGAAACGCGCCACCAATCGCCGTCGCACTGTAACACATTCACCCGGGAGCCGTTCGCGATGCGGGCCAGCACGCGCGCGTCGCGCGAAGGCTCACTGCGCAGGTTGGCGTACGCTTCACCGCTGTGAACGCAGGCCTCTATATCTTCCCCGAGCACGGCGAGCGCGCTCAAACAGAAAACCAACGCGAGCCACAGGCCGAGCAGCCGCTTTAGATATCGCACGGGATCACCTCTTCATCGGAACGTATCTGCCATAAGGACGAGCGCAAGGCGCGATGTGTTGCAGTTTGAAACGAAAAAAGGCGAAAAAGGGCGCGGATGCTGGATCATCCGCGCCCAGACCGTTGACAAACCCACCGAAATCAAACAAACCCAAAGCCGTCTGCAAGACTGTAATCGTATCGCCCGGCTTTGCCGGGCGGGCGGGGCGTTTTCCGTAGTCAAATGCGTAGCATTTGCGCAGGAAAACATCACCCGTAATCTTCGTGCAAAATGACCCTTCATTTTGCACGAGGCCGTGAACTTTGTCGACGGCCAGAGGCGCGGATGCTTAATCATCCGCGCCCCGTAAGTTAAGCGGTGAACTTTTGTACGTAGCCGACGATCAGAATGAACAGCACGATCGCAGGCAAGATGTAGCTGACGTAGACGCGCAGGCCGCGCGGAAATTTGACGCCGGCGCCTGCATTGGCTTCCTTGAGAAAGTTATCCCAGCCCCAGCCATAACGCGAAGTACAAAAGAGCAGGTAGATGAGCGAGCCGAGCGGCAACAGGTTGTTGGAGACGATGAAATCCTCCAAATCCTGAATGTTTCCGATCTTCGGGATCGAGAGGCCGCTCCAGACGTTGAACCCGAGCACGCAGGGCATGGACAGCAAGATGATGGCCGCGATGTTGACAAAGACGGCCTTTCTGCGGCTCCAGCCCCACAGGTCGATCGCGAAGGAGATGATGTTTTCAAAGACCGCGATGATGGTCGTCAGCGCCGCGAACGACATGAAGATGAAGAAGAGCGAGCCGAAGAAGCGGCCGCCCGGCATGGCGTTGAACAGGTTGGGCAGCGTGACGAACACGAGGCCGGGGCCTTCGCCGGGGTTTACCTGAAACGCGGAGCAGGCGGGGAAGATGATCAGGCCCGCCATGATCGCCACGAACGTATCCAGGCAGGTGACGCTGATCGCCTCGCCCGCGAGGGTGCGATCGCGGCCGATGTAGCTGCCGAAGATCGCGATTGCCCCGATGCCCAGGCTGAGCGTGAAGAACGCCTGGCCCATGGCCGCGAAGACGACCTCGAACGCGCCCGCCTCCATCATCTTGCCAAAGTCCGGCATCAAATAAAACCGCAGGCCCTCGGCCGCGCCGGGCAGCGTAACCGAGCGCACGACGAGCACCACCATGACGCACAGCAGGCAGGTCATCATGACCTTGCTGACCTTTTCCACGCCCCCGCGCAAGCCGCGCGAGCAGATGGTGAAGCAGGCGAGGACGACGACGATCATCCACAGGGTCATCGAAAGCGGGTTTTCCAGCATGCCGGAGAAGACGCCCGCCACGCCCTGGGTATCGAGGCCGGTAAATTGCCCGGTGGCCATCTTAAAGAAGTAGCTGAGCATCCAGCCGCCCACCGTGGTGTAGAACATCATGAGCAGGTAGTTGCCCGCCATGGCGCCGTAGCCATACCAGTGCCACTTCGTGCCCTTGGGCTCCAGCACGTTGAACGAACGCGCGGCGCTCTGCTGGCTGGCGCGGCCGACGGCGAACTCCATCACCATGATCGGCAGGCCGAGCGCAAGCAGGAAGAACAGATAGACCAGCACGAAGGCCGCGCCGCCGTACTTGCCCGTGATGTAGGGGAAGCGCCATACGTTGCCCAGGCCGATGGCACAGCCGGCGGAAATCAGGATGAAGCCCAGGCGCGAACCAAAACGTTCTCTTTCCTTCATGTTCGAATTACGCCCCTTTGCGTCTGTATTTTTTGCCCTTATAAAGACAGATCATATGTGATCGAGGAAACCGCGTCTTCATAAACGTAAATCTCGATGGCGCTCTTCTCCCCCAGGGCGATTTCATAGGTGGAGCCGCTGTTTTCAAACGGGATGCCGGAAAGCGCGCTCTCCAGTTCCTCCCGGCTCATGCCGACTTTGATGCCGCCGGGCACTTCAAAGTCCACCGTGACGCTATCCACGCGCAGGCGCGTAACGTAGCAATATTCGCGCGGCATGGCGGTCTTTTGCGTATTTTTGAGGTACATATCGATCGGATAGCCGCCCAGCAGCAGCGTGGGGCAGCCCATGATATCCGAATCGCCGGCCGCAATCTTGGGCGTGCTGTTATGGCGCAGCATGTAAAGGCCGTTATCCAGAAAGACCTTGAGGGGCACCGGGGCTTGGTAGAGCACGCCGCCCAGGCGGAATACGCCGCTCGCAGGGTCGGCGCCCAGCTCGGCGGGCGCTTCATACGCGGCGACGTCCGCGGGCGTTGTCACCGCGGCGGCGTAGGCGTCGTCGTTGTAGCCCTCCGGCGTGACGCGGCAGGAGAAATCCAGCGAGCTGAGCACGCCCGCCTCGAACTTTGTCTCCATCTCCACGACATGGCTGTCGCCGAACGTGAAGTTCGTATAACTGTCGCCTTCATATACGCGCGCCGCGGGGCCGACGACGGCGAGCGCCTCATCCATGGTGGTCTTGCCAAGCTCCAGCGTGCCGGCGGTGAGCGACGTGCCTTTGTTCCTATCGATGGCGTCGACACTTACGCCGCTGACGAGGCAATCGGCTACGGTCTTTACGTCGATGCCGAGGTTGATCACGTCCAGCGTGACGGGCGCGTCGCCCTGCCGGGCGGTGACGAGCGTATAATAATTGGGCGCGAGCTCTTGCGCAAGGTCGCTCTCATCCACCGCAAAGCCGTCCGCGATCAACTGGCTCAGGGGCACGGGCAGGGCGTACGTCTTGCCGCAGAGGGTTACGGGCGCCTGATACCAGGGATCGGCATCCTCCCCCAACGCGGGGAGCGCGAGGGCAAGCACACACAGCGCGAGCAGGCAAGCAAACAATCTTTTCATCCGGGGTTCCTCCTTCAACCTACTATAACCTACTGATAGACCGGGCGTGGCGCGCAACGTTTCGCGCCATTGCCAACAGTTTAGCAAAGGAAAGGGATGGTGTCAATGCGCGGCGAAAAATAGCGCGCTTCTTTGCAAAACAGCGTGAAAAAGGGGCGGAAAAAGTCGCGGTTTCGCTTGACATTGCGCCGCCGTTTTGCTATCATTATTCGGTAAGCCGCTCGGGATAGGTCTGTCCAAATGCCGTTTTCGGCTGCCTTTATCCCGGCGAGTCCATAATTGGGAGGTGCTATCCGTGTACGCTATTATCGCTACCGGAGGCAAACAGTATCGCGTCGCGCAGGGCGACGTCATCTACATCGAAAAGCTCGAAGCCGCCGAAAATGAATCCGTCAGCTTTGACGTCCTGCTCGTAGAGAAGGACGGGGACCTCAAGGTCGGCACGCCCCTCGTCGAGGGCGCCAAGGTCGAGGGCAAGGTCGTAAAGCAGGGCCGCGGCGAGAAGATCATCGTCTTCAAGTACAAGTCGAAGAAGAACTACCGTCGCAAGCAGGGTCACCGTCAGCCGTATACCAAGGTGGAAATCACCGGCATCACCGCCTGATGACCGCCGTCGAGGTTTACCGCGGGCGGGATGGGCGGCTGTGCGGCTTTCGTGCGGCGGGCCATGCGGGCGCGGGGGACTACGGGCGCGACATCGTCTGCGCCGCTGTATCCGCGCTCACGCAGACGGCGGTAAACGCCCTGGAAACGGTCGCGGGGGTGCAAGCCACGCCGGCCGTCGATACGCAAGCGGGCGTGCTCGAGTGCCTTTTGCCCCCGGGGCTTGAGGCGGAGCAGGCCCATACTGCGGACATCGTTTTAAGAACGGTGACGCAGGGACTGATGGACATCCAAACGGCCTATCCAAAGTACGTTCGGGTACTGTTCAAAGAATGGAGGTAAGACAATGCTTACGATGAATTTGCAGCTCTTCGCTCATAAGAAGGGCACCGGCTCTTCCCACAACGGCCGCGACAGCGAGTCCAAGCGCCTCGGCGCGAAGCGCGCGGACGGCCAGTTCGTCCTGGCAGGCAACATCCTGTACCGCCAGCGCGGCACGAGGATCCATCCGGGCCAGAACGTAGGCCTGGGCAACGATTACACGCTCTTTGCCAAGGTCGACGGCGTGGTCCGCTTTGAGCGCCTGGGCAGGGACAGGACGCAGTGCAGCGTCTATCCGAAGGCGCAGTAAAACACGGGAAGCAGGGGTTATCATGAAAGCGCTTAAAGGGCGGTCATGATAGCCCTTTTTCACGTTCAATTAGGGGAGGAACGGTAGCATGGTAGGAACGCTGATCAACGTAGCCGCGATCCTCGCGGGCAGCCTACTGGGGCTGGCGCTACGCGGCGGCATCAAGCAAAAGTTTCAAAACACGGTGATGCAGGGCCTCGCGCTGTGCGTGATGCTGATCGGCCTCAGCGGCGCGCTGAAGACGACGGACAGCATGGTGGTCATCTTAAGCGTGGTGCTGGGCGCGCTCGTGGGCGAGGGCATCGACGTCGAGCAGCACCTGGAGAACCTGGGGCAACGGGCGCAGCGCCTCTTTGCCAAGGGCGGCGACCAGAGCATCGCCCAGGGCTTTGTGACGGCCAGCCTCGTCTACTGCGTGGGGGCGATGGCGATCGTAGGCGCGATGGATTCGGGGCTGCGGGGCGATCACAGCACGCTGATCGCCAAGTCCGCGCTCGACGGCGTGAGCGCGGTGATCTTCGCCTCCACGCTGGGGCCGGGCGTGATGCTTTCCGCGCTGGCGGTCTTTCTCTATCAGGGCATGATCGCCGTGCTCGCCCAGTACGTCGCGCCCTTTTTGACGCAGCTGGTCATCTCGGAGATGGCGGCGGTCGGCGGGCTGCTCATCCTGGGCATCGGCCTGAACATGATGAACCTGTGCAAGGTGCGCGTAGGCAACCTGCTGCCCGCGATGTTCATGCCCATCTTCGTCGTGCCGCTGATGCAATGGCTCGCACAAACCTTCTAAGGAGTTCAACATGCGAGATACGTTCTGGCCGCTCTTGCTGAACGACCGGCCGGGCATCGCGGCGGAGGCCTTTCGGTCTTTTCGACGGTTTAGTCGTGCTGATGCCCAAGGGGCTTACGGCCTGCTTCATTTGTCGGCGCTGCATAAGGCAGCTGGGCTGTATTCAATACGACGCCCCTTTGTTTACAAAACGTTTCGTGCTATAATGAACTTAAAAGGTTCGATACCTGAATGATCGGAGGTGGCTATATGATCTTATATCACGGCAGCAACATTGAAGTACGCGAACCCAGGCTACTGAAAATCCAGCGTGAGCTGGACTTCGGCAAAGGATTTTATACGACCAGCGACTTACAGCAGGCATCCATCTGGGCGCAGCGTACCGCCAAACGCCGTGGCTGTGGTCATCCCTATGTGTCTGTTTACGAGATCGATGAAACCGCCTTTGATACGCTCCGAGTACTCCGCTTCACGGGGGCGGATGTGGAGTGGCTTCGTTATGTCACGGCTAATCGAAAGGGGATTGCAGCAGCTGAGCAATGGGATATGGTGATCGGGCCGGTAGCGAACGACCAGACGATGCCCACCATAACCCTATTCCTGGACGGCCTCTATGACGAGCAGGAGACGATCAAGCGCCTGCTGCCGCAAAATCTAAGAGATCAGTATACCTTCAAGACCACGGAGGCGATTTCTATGCTCCGCTGTTCGGGGGTGATCGTGCTATGACCAAGATGCATAGCTTCGCGCTGGATTATTACAATAAGTGTGTCGTCCAGCGTATCATCGACAAATATGGCATGGAACCAATGGAGGCGACCCGCAGCTTTCTGACCTCGCAGACCCATGCAATGCTGGAGGATTCAGCATACGCGATGTGGGATTTCAGCGAACGCGCGATCTTTGATATGTGGGAAGCCGAGCGTATCACCGGTGACCCGAGAAACTCCGTTTATCTGCGAGGTGAATGACGTGAGCGAAGAACTGAATTTCTTCCTGTTTCTGATCGAGCGTTACGCGAACCACAAAAATAAGCCCACAGGGGCGGTGCTGAAAGAATGGGATGAGCGGGGGATCACGCAGAAGGTTTTTGACGGATATTGGGCGTACCATACGGAGCGCATCGAGAATGCCTTTGCGGATATCGACAGCCTGCTTGAAACAGGGCGTCATGCTTGGTAAAGAGCAAGTTCTTTCTATCGTTTTTTAATACGGGCGCCGCTCCCTTGACTTACCGCTCATCATCATTTACAATCAGCACATAGGACTGTGCTGTTGAACAGGGAGAAATAACATGAACCTTCCAATTTGATTTGGGTATGACGGATAATGGATGCGTCCTGTGCATACGGGACCTGTTTGTCATAGCCAAAATGAAGAGGAAGGTTTATCGATGCGAAAAAGGAATATTTACCTCATGTATGGCGTCGCCTGCCTGCAGGGGATGGTGTTTTATGGGCCTGTCGCCACGCTTTACCGGCAGGCGCAGGGCCTATCCATTTTGCACATCACGGTGATTGAAAGCCTGTCCCTCGCGCTCTGCCTGATGCTGGAGCTTCCATGGGGCGTGATCGCGGACAAAATCGGGTATAGGCGCACGATGATCGCCTGTAGCGCTTTATTCTTTGTCTCGAAGGTTCTTTTCTGGCAGGCGTCGGGTTTTTTCGCCTTTCTCGCGGAGCGGGTTTTGCTTAGCGTCGTGCTATCCGGCCTTTCCGGGGTGGATACGAGCGTGATATACCTCTCCTGCGAAAAAGAGGAGAGCCAGCGCGCCTTTGGCATATACAACGGTTTGCAGACATGCGGCCTGCTTTTCGCGGCTTTCGTATATGCCGCGATGATCGGGGACGATTACAAGCTGGCCGGTCTTTTGACGGTCGTGAGCTACGCAGTGGCGGCGCTCCTTTCGCTGGGGCTTAAAGAGGTCAAGGCAGAGGCGGATTGCCGGTCGAGCGCAAAGGATTTTTGCCTGATGCTACGAAAGGCGTTTGCGGATAAAAGGCTGCTCGTATTCCTTGTGTCCGTCGCTTTTTTTAACGAGACGCACCAGACGATCACCGTATTTCTCAGTCAGCTGCAATACACGAAATCCCGCCTCGGCTCGTCGGCGATCGGGTATGCCTACATCGCGATTACGATCATCGGCCTTTGCGGCGTCTTTTCGGCTAAGGCGACAAAAAAGCTGGGCGCCTCCATGCTGATGCGGCTGGTCTCTCTTACAGCGATCGGCACATGCATCTTATTGGCATATACTAGCAGCGCCTGGGTCTCCGTCGCCTGCATTATATGGCTCAGGATGGCGTTTAGCCTCGTTCACCCCCTGCAGACGGAGCTGCAAAACAGACAGATCGATACGGCGAACCGCGCGAGCGCGCTGAGTATCAACGCCGTAATCGTCGACAGCATCGGCGTCGGCACGAATATCTGCTTCGGCGCGCTGGCGGAAAAAAGCCTCCCCGCGGCCTTCGGGCTCGGCGCGGGCCTATGCGCGGCAGGCATCGTCTTCTTCGAGGTGTGGGATAGGGGAACGGGGCGCAGGTTTACACAGGGCATTTCATAAAAACAGAAGGGCAGGCGCTCTTTTCGAGTCGCCGGCCCCTCTGTTTTAATACTCCTTCTCCTCGTACCTGCGGCAGTGTACGTACTTCGAAATGGCGCTTCTCTCGGCGGTGACGCCGGAGAGCACGGTTTGCAAATAGGCGGGGAGGAACTGATCGAACTTGACCTCCAGGATCTCGCGCCGGTCTTCAAAGACGGGATAGGTCGGAAGGTTCGGGTTGAACATATCGCTGCTGTAAAGGCCGGTGCGCAGCTGCTTATCGAACGTGATGCGCACCTCCTGCGCGTCGGTGATGTAGGCCTCGCGGATATAATCGACGATTACGACGGGGTGCAGGAGGCGCGTGCGCATCTGCACGAAGAGTTCCCGCAGCAGGGGATGGCGCATGTACTCCAGGCCGGAGGGGTCGCCCGCGATGATCTGCTCGGCCAGGTCGCGCGGGATGCGCACGGACTGCTTGGAGATGAGGTCGCCCAGCTTTTGCTTGCACTCCAGGCGGATCAGCCGGTCGGAGTGATTGTAGATGCGGATGCGGTACTTCTTGCGGTTGCCCACGCCGGCGATCTTTTCGGCCAGCGCGTCGTCGAAGACGGTGTCGAAGTAGAGCGAGCGGATGTGGTATTCGTTGTCCGCATCGCCGTTGGGGTCGCGCATGAGCAGACCGTCTAGCACCGAGCGCAGGTACGTCAGCTCGGCCGGGTTGATGTGATACTTGAGCTCATGGCGCAAAGGCGCGCTTGAAATCGCCATCTCGCGCCCCCCATCAGTTGCCCGCCTCGGACTGGCAGGCGATCAGCGTAGCGTTGTGCACGCCCTCGATGTCGAGCATGCGATTGACGATATCGCTGCGCTCGCCGAGCTGCACCTCGACGGTGAGCTCCACGCCGCCGCGGCTGACGACCTTGGAGCGCAGGCGGCGGTTGCGGATGCGCGCGACCGTGCCGTTGACATCCTGCTCGACCTCTTCATCGTAGTGGACGACGAGCAGGTAGGTGTTGGGGCTCTTCATGCGCACGAACGAGAGCACCAGCATCGCCAGCGCGATGCCCGCGACGACGACCAGGGCGATCATGTACAGCTCCGCGCCGAGCAGGATGCCCATGGTCAGCGCCCAGAACATGTAGGCGGTATCCATGGGGTCCTTGACGGCGGTGCGGAAGCGCACGATGGACAGGGCGCCGACCATGCCCATCGAGAGCGCGATGTTGGACTTGATGCACATGACGACCGGGGTGGTGATCATGGTGAGCATGATCAGGGTGGTGGCGAAGCTGGGGCTGAAGAGCACGCCGCGAAACGCCTTGCGGTAGACGAAGGCGATGACCAGGCCGACCAGCAGGCCCATCGCCAGGGCGATGACCATCTTGAGGGGCGTGAGGGCGGCGAACTGGTCGGAAAACCAGTTCAGGACGCCTGCGTCGGATTGAAGGATGTCTCTCATGGGTGGGTTCCTCCTCGTGTAATGATATCGAATAGTACGACTGTGTTAAACCGCATCTGCGGGCATTTCAGGGCACGGACCGAAGTACTCCGCCATCTTCGTATCGGAGAGCTGGAAGTGTTCCTGCATCTTGATCCAGAAAAGGTTCGGGCGCTTTTTCATGACATTTTTCGCGCGCGCGACGCGCGTCTGCCAGTAGGATTTGGCACCGGGGCCGTTCTTGGGCTGATCAAAACTCATTTTGGGGTGCATCTCGGCGGCCCAGCGGTCGAAGTGCATGTCCATCTCCGGCGTGATCTCGGCGACCATTTCGCTCAGCAGAGAGATCATGTTGTCCGTCGTCAGCACGGATTGGAAGAGCGTGCCCGCGCGGCGCAGGAACTGATCCTGGATTTCCGGCACCTTGAGCAGGTTGACGAGCAATACGTTGGACTTAATCTTAAAATTTCCCATACCTTCTTCATTCAACACGTATGCGGGACCGCCTGCAGAGGAGTTGTAGAGCCCCCAGTCTACGTCGTAGAGCACGTAGCGCCACTTGCCGTCCTCCTTATCGCTCTTGTAGAAGCGGATGTTGCCGGGGTCCGTATTGCCGAAGTACATTTCAAAGAAGAAGTAGTCGATCATGTTTTCCAGGTCCACCCGGTCGAGCACGTATTGCAGCGCCTCGGGATCGCTCGCGAGGTCGTGGCTGCTCACATACTCGACGAGATCCTTGTAATCCTTGTTGGAGCCCTGGTTGACGTTGCTGGATCTTGTGCCGTCGCCTTCCAGGATGTCGATGGCGTCGGGATCTTCCCAGCCCTCGTGCTGGGCGAGCATCTCCGCGCCCACGCGCTCGCGGAGGTTGTAATGGCCCCAGTATTCGCCGTTCAGGTAGACGATGACGGGCCGCCAGGCCTGCGTGGCCACGGAGGAGCCCGCCTGATCGACAAGGCGCGCCTGCAGGCCGTCGAGCACGCGGGTGTATAACCCGTCCTGGCCGCCGTTTCTCAGCACGAACGCGTGGTAGGAGGTGTAGGGCCTGTCCTCGAAGAACGCGTAGTTGAACGCGTCTACGCCGAACTGCGCGTCCGCGCGGACCGCGAAGGATTTCTGCGGCATGTCCAAAGAGAATTGCCCCATGACGTGGAAGTTCATGCCCTGCGAGATCTGCTGTACGCCCTCCAAGTCGTAGTATTCGACGTAGCCCGTATAGTGCAGCTTTTTCCAGTAGGTGGCATCCTCCCAGGGACGTTCTTGGGTATCGCGGTCGAGCAAAGGTCCGTCCGCCAGCATGCCGGTCTCTTCGTTCCAGACGTTATCCGGATCGGTCACCAGGGAGACGACGGGCATGGAGTGGTAGGTGGAGATAAAGAACGTCTGCGTCTCGATCTGCGAGCCCTCCAGCCCCGGCTGATAGGCCCGGGCGCGGATGACCGTGGTCTTGGAGACGGGAATGGGCCCCTCGTAGGGGGTGGAGTACTGCGTAGGATCCGAGCTGTCGGTCGTGTAGTAGACCGTCGCGCCCTCCGGCGCCTTGAGCTCTACGGTGATCGGGCGGTCGTTCATGCCGCCGCGGGTGACGAAGGTGGGCGCCTCGCTGAAGCCCTCGAAGCCGCCCTG
This sequence comes from Bacillota bacterium, assembly GCA_023404715.1. Classification (GTDB taxonomy): domain Bacteria; phylum Bacillota; class Clostridia; order Christensenellales; family Aristaeellaceae; genus Beduinella. The sequence goes on from JAEYAR010000033.1 coordinate 23,388, forward strand.
GTTGGGCTCGCCGGGCGTGGGGTTGTTGTAATAAAAAAGGCCGTAGCGGCCGAGCGTTCTACCGTAAGAGATGTCGCTGTAGAGCGGCGGCGTCACAATCTTATCTAGGATGTTGCCGGCCGGATCGGAGAGCACGACCGTCTCGCCGCCGACGTTCAGATTAAAGTTCGCATAATGGACCGTATCGGTCGCGAGGGAGAGGTTCGCCTTTTCACAGTAGACGAGCGCGTAGCCGTTCGCGGGGATCGTGATGTCGGGAAGGCGCCACTTGCGCGGCTTCTTCACGTTGTCGGACAGGCCGTAATCCTTGAGGTTTACGGCCTGCCCGTTCATGTTGTAGATCTCGATGTAGTCGTACTTGCCCTGAACGCCGGGCAGGGACGTCTTGGAATTGGAGGACATGACCTCGGTGATGTAAAGGCCGGAGGTGTTGGCGGCGATGAGGCGCTGATCCATGACCAGCGCGCTCGCCTGCGTGTTGGAAAGGCCCGGGGTGGGCTGGCGGAACGTCTTGAAGCTGCCCGTGCCGTCGGGGCTGCGCCCCCAGGAGGTATCCGCCTCGAGCAGGTCGTAGGTCACCTTGTCGAGCAGGCGGCCCTGGATGTCCGAGAGGACGACCGTCTCGCCGTTGGAGCGCAGCTTGAAGCGCGCGTGCGGCCAGCCGCCCTCAACGCCCGCGCGGTCCTTGCCGGAGGCGTAGACCACGTAATAGCCGTTCGGCTCGATCGTCGCGCCCTGGGGGAAGCGGAACTTGAGCGGGCTGGCGGGGTCGTCGGAGAGCGCGTAATTCGAAAGGTCGACAGAGCGCGAGGAGGTGTTGTAGATCTCGATGAAGTCGGGATAGTCGCCGTCCTCATCCCGCAGCACGCTTACGTTGGAGGCCACGATCTCGTTGATCACGAGCACGCCCGTCTCGATGTAGGAGGAGGCGAGGAACGCGGCGTAGCCCTCCTGCGTATTCTCATAGCCGGGGGTATACATGTCGGTGATGATGAAACCTTCGTCCGTCTTGGCGTAGGCGATATCCGCATCCATCGCGGGCAGCTGAACGGTCTCCATCACCACGCCGTCCGGCCCGAAGAGGACGACGCTGTCGCCCGTGGAGGAGAGCTTGAACTTGGCGTGAAGGGGCTTCCCCGCCTCCGACCGGCTCTCGTCCGACGCGAAGACGACCACGCGCTCGCCGGGGGCGAGCGTCATCTTGGGGAAGACGAACGTGATCTTCGTCTCGCGGTCGGAAAGGCCGTATCCCTCCAGATCGATCGGGGCGCCGCCCTCGTTCGTCAGCTCAATCCAGTCGGGGAAGCTGCCCGTCTCGTCCGGATAAGCCGTGCGGTTGGAGGACATAGCCTCCGTGATGCGCAGCGACGGATCGCCCGTGCTGGCGGAGGCGTCGGTCTGCTCGCCCGTGACGTTGGCCGCCGCTGGCTTTGTCGGCTCCTTGGGCGCAAGCACGACGAACGCTACGAGCAGGAGGGCGAAGAACGCGATGCCTACCGCGATGCCCTTGGGGCGCTGCGCCCGCGCGCCGCGGCGGCCTTTGGCGGGCGGCGCGGCCTGAGAGCGGTTTGAACGCATGTAAAAAATTCCACCTTTCTGGGGCTTGGTAGGATTGATGTATGATCCAACGTAAGCTTCATTATAGCACACAACAATAAGACGAGCCAATACCCCTGCGCGTTTCATTTCAAAAAGAATCTTTTTTTGTCCTTTTTCAGACGGCGGCGCATAGGCTGAAAGGGTCACTATTGTGCGGGGAGGGGAACGCGTTGCGTCTGGGGATCGTGCTGTGCGGTGAGGGAATCGGCGTGGCGGCGCATGCGGGCGCGCTCAGGGCGCTCGCGGAGCATGCTTTCGACGTGCATGCGCTTTGCGGCGTGAGCGGCGGGGCGGCGGCGGCGGCGCTGTACGCGCTGGGGCTTGCGCCGGAGGAAATGCAAATCGCCGCGCGGGGCGCGGCGAAGGAGCGGCGGCGGATTTTGGACTTTGCCGTCTTTGGCGAGCGGCGCGCGCAGGGCCTGCTGCTGGGGCGCGGGCTTTCGCGGCGGCTGCTCGCGCTGACGCGGGGCGCGGTCATGAGCGATTGCAAGCGCGCGCTGGCGCTGCCCTGCCTGGCGGCGCTTTCCGGCAAGACGCTCGCCTTTACCTCCCTGCCCGGCATGCGCGCGCGCGACGTCGTCTTCACGCGGGAGGCGCCGCTTTGGTTTGCCGCGCGTGCGGCGATGAGCGTGCCCGGCCTGATCGCAGGCGTGGAGTGGATGGAGGTGCCGCTCGCGGCTGCGCAAGCCCCGCACACATGTATACAGGCGCTGCAGGCCATGGGCGCGCAGCGGGTGCTCTTCCTCGTGCCCGCCTATCAGGCGCCCGCGAAGACCGACGCCTTCACCCTCAGCGCGCTTTTGCACGCGCAGCGCTTTTTGGCGGCGGAGGGAAAGGACGTGCACACCGTTGAGCTGGCGCTGCCGCAGGGGGCCGGCGCGCTCACGTTTGAGGCGGCGGACGCGTGCTGCGCGGCGGGGCATACGGCGATGCTGCGGGCGATGGCGGACCTCACGGCGAGCTGGGGCATACAGGCTTCGCGCGTGCTCCCCTTCCCCGGACGCGGGCCGGGCGTTTAACCGATCGGCTGCACGGGCTCTGTGATCACGCCGTCGCGCACGTAGACGTATTCGAAGACGGCGTTGTATTCGCGCCCGCCTACGCGGGTAGAAAGCTTAAGGGCGTATTGGCCGGCGGGGACGTAGCGGCCCAGTTCATCCTTCCCATCCCAGTAAAAGAGGGAAGCCTCCGGATTTAGGGAAATCGGACGGGAGGAGGAGGAGCGGGCCAGACGGCGGACGCGCTGGCCGCCGACGGTGAAGACGTCGAGCGTGAGCGAGACGGGGAAGTCGTGGCGCGCCTCGACGACCAGCTCGCGCCCGCTACGCAGGATGAGGGATAGCGGGGCGTAGAGGGAGAGCTGGGGGTTGCCGACGATGGGCTGAACGCACAACAGGCGGCTTTCGAAGACCTCGGGCCCCCGGTTCGACTCGGCGATCACCTGCAGCAGCGCGTAACCGGCGGTATCCGAGGAGAGGGAATCGACGGACAAAGAGAGCGTGCGCTCCTTGCGCCCGGCGGAGACGAGGCCGTCCTCGCTTTCGGTGGTATCCAAAATACGCTGCGCATTTTCCCACATCCAACGGCCCTGCTGGTGGTAGACGATCTGATAGGAGACGCGCGCGGGCTGGGTGGCGGTATAGGAAAATGACAGCGTGGGGTCGTCGAAGGAGAGGATGGCGTTGCCCAGCGAGAACTGGGAGACCAGAGGAAGACGCGCCCCTGGGTCGGCATCCGGGTCGTAGGAGACGAGGACGAAATCGTCCACCTCGGGATAAAACTGCGCGGTGGAGGTGCCGTTGGCGCGCAGCAGATAATCCTGCAGCTCGCGCAGCGTGATGTCGCCGTCGCGGTCTTGATCGGCCCCGTACTGGCCGTGCTGCGTGAGCCCGCGCGAGAGCGCCAACGTAAAGTAGGACGAGCCTAGCAGGCCGTATTCGTCGCTGGCGTTCCAGTAAAAGGCGTCCTCATTGCCGCCGCTGGAGGTGATGACCTTGTAGCCCGGCTTGCACAGCGGCAAGGTCATCGTGCGCACGACGCTGACGGGCATGCCCTTGCCGATGAAAGCGCCGGAGTTGCACGCATCCAAAATGACAACCTTGGTGCCGGGCACGCGGTCTAAGTAGGCGGCGAGCTGGCTTGCGGTGATGGAATCCTCGCTGACGCCGTCGCTGAGCAGCAGGCGCGCGGGGTCGTCGGGCCTGGCGGGATCGTAAATGCCGTGCGTGCTCAAAAAGAAGAGGGAGACGTCGCCCTCGTCCGCCCCGGCGAAGGATTCGGCGATCGATTCGCCCAGCGCGGCGACGGAGGAGACGGTGCCGTTTTCAATGAAGATGGATTCGGGCGAGACGGCCTGCGCGAAGACGCCCGACAGCAGGCGCACGTTGTTGCTGGCCGAGGGGGCGATGCTGTCGGCCGAAAGAAAATTCTCACACGCGACGAAGAGCGCACGGAACACGCCCTCGCCCAAGGCGGACGCGGGCGCCAGACACAACGCCAACAGCAGCGCGGCGCCGCCTATATAACGCAGGAGCGTTTTTGTACATTGAACGCATTGCGGCATGCTTTCGCTCCGATCTGTCGTGATCGATGGTCAACATTATATCGCATACGGGATGGCGTTAAAAGCGAACACCCGATAAAATGCTCATGAGAATCAAAACCAATTCTTCTCCTGTATGTTATACGCTCGAAATGGCCAAAAGGTTACATGGTTTTGAAAAAAATATGTCGGACGCAGGAAATTGGGATGAATTGGCCGGTTTCGTGTGGTACAATCAAGGGTGCGTATGAAGATGCGCAGACGATCATAGGAGGATTTTACCATGCAGAAGGATAAGAAAAGGCTCGCCATGGCCGGCTGCGGCAAGCTGGCGGGCATTGTGGCCACCGCGATGGAGCGGGGGCTGTTGGATGCGTATACGTTTGTCGGGGCGATGAGCCGCAGCCTTGATTCCGCACAGGCGTTTGCATCGCGCGTCGGCTGTGAGGCGGCGGCGGACCTACAGGCGCTGATCGCGGCGCGGCCGGAGATCGTCGTCGAGTCCGCATCGCCCGCGTGCGTGCGGGCGATCGCCCTGCCGCTGCTCACACGGGGCATCAGCCTGGTGACGCTATCGATCGGCGCGTTCGCGGATACGGCGTTTTACGACGCATGCAAGCAGGCGGCGCAGGAGAGCGGCGCGCGCATCTACATCGTCTCCGGCGCGGTTGGGGGCTTTGACGTGCTGCGTACGATCGCCCTGATGGGCGCGGCGGAGGCCTCTATCGCCACGGAGAAGGGGCCCCATTCGCTCAAGGGCACGCCGCTGTACGACGAGGCGCTGGAATCGGCGCAGCGCCGGGTTTTCGACGGCACGGCGCGCGAGGCCATCGCGCTTTTGCCCACGAAGGTAAACGTCGCGGTCGCCACCTCGCTGGCGAGCGCGGGGCCGGAGAAGACGCGCGTATCCGTGACGAGCACGCCGGGCTTCACCGGCGACGACCACCGCATCGAGGTCAAGGGGCCGGGTGTGCGCGCCGTCGTGGATATCTACTCCGAAACGAGCGAGATCGCGGGCTGGAGCGTGGTGAACACGCTGCGCAATATCGTCTCGCCCGTGGTATTTTGACGACTTCGTGCATCATTTTACACGAGGTTAACGTGAGATGTGTTTCTCCGCAAATGCTGCGCATCTGACTACGGAAAACGCCCCGCCCGACC
>JAEYAR010000084.1 GCA_023404715.1 Bacillota bacterium
TCCGGATACAGCACGAACTGGTGCGCGCGGTTCCCCAGGTCGTATGTCTTGCTGTAGGCCGTTCGCTTGCCTCTCTCTTCCCGTCCGGCCATCTTTTCGCTGTGCAGCTTCCCCTCCCGCGCCAAAGTCGCGGTTGAAGGCTTACGGTGATTTTTGTTTTCCATGGTTTTATCTCCTTTTGTTTCGTTCCGGGATAAAAAAATAGAAGGCCACGCCTCCCAAAGTGTGTCGATCATGTGCTGTTCTTGCGGTTGTCTAGATGATCCAATTGATTCTTGATCTCCTCAATACCGCCTTCGATGTTGCCGCTCAAGCGGTCGATGATTGCCTGATAACGTTCCTCTCTGGCCGCATTTTCTTTGAGCATTCGGAAGAAGAGGTAAATATAAAGCGCCGCCCAAATGCCCTGCTGCAATGCCGCCTGAAATAGTGCAGATAAATCCATCCCTATTTGATCCCTCCCTTCTGTTTCCTTTGCAGCTTCCATATTACCTGCGCAACGGAACCACCCCCTTTATTGAGCTATCCTCACTCGCTTTGCGCCTCCGCCATACGCGCTTTGGCTTGCACGCCCGCAATGACCTCCCGCGCAATCACCTCGATATCCGCCCGGCGGGTCAGATAGCCTTCGATGGATACGAGCTGCCCGCTGCCAATGTTCTGCGCAACCCAAACGGCCAGGTTGTTCCAGCTGTGGATGGTGTAAAACTCCTTTTTCCAGCCACCATCCCCCAGACGGTGGCTGATCGCGAGTTTAAACTCCGCATGATTGCGTTTCCCATCCTGTTGCATGAGCCGAGGGGCCTCGCTGACGACGCCGGACAAAAACACCTTGTTCATACTCATCCTCCTCCATAAATCCAGAAGAAAAAGCCCAAAAGAAAAAACACGGATCGCTGTCCGTGCCTTTTCGCTCTCAGGCTTTCATCTTTTTCTGAGTCTATCGTAACATCTAAGCGCATAGAAGTAAAGCGCCAATATGCTTCAGTTTTGTTCAATTTTCGTCACATCTTCAACACGACCCCGATCACCGCGCCTGCGGCGATGAAGACGATGGGATGCAGCTTTTTCAGCTTGCCCGCGTTCATGCACACGAGCATCAGCGCGAAGAGCGCGATGCCCGGCAGGTTCAGGCAGGCGAGCAGGCCCTCAGAAATCGCCGCGCCCGTAAAAAGCGTGAGGCGCAGCACCGAAAAGCCCGCCGCGGCGATGAGGCCCGTCACCGCCGGGCGCATGCAGGCGAACGCGCCCTGTACGATGCGGTTCTCCTGGTAGGCCTTGAGAAAGCGCGAGATGACCATGATGACGACCAGCGAGGGCAGCACCAAAAAGCAGGTTGCGAGCAGGCCGCCCAGCATTCCTGCCGTCGTATAGCCCACGTAGGTCGCCATATTGATGCCGATGGGCCCGGGCGTGGATTCGGAGATGGCGATCATGTTCGCCAACATCTCCTCGCTGAACCATTGATAGCGCGCTTGGATTTGCGTGAGGAAGGGCAGCGTGGCCAGCCCCCCGCCGACCGCGAAAAGACCTGTCTTGAAAAACTCCCAGCAAAGCGTGAGCAGCATCATACCTTTACCCCCCAATGCCCCAGCGCCAGGCTGAGCAGCACGCAGCCGACGACGATGTAGACGGGCGAGGCGCCCAGCAGCGCCACCAGCACGAAGGAGACGAGCGCGAGCGCGATCTGAAGCGGGCGCTTGACGCTCTTCGCCGCCATTTTGAATACACTTTGCACGATCAGCGCGCAGACCGCCACGCGCACGCCCGCAAACGCGTGCTGCACCCAGACGATATCCATGAAATTCTGAAGCAGCATAGCGATGAGCGTGATGATGATCAGAGAGGGGGCCACGACGCCCGCAGTCGCCGCGATGCCGCCCGCGACGCCGCGCTGTTTGTAGCCCACGAACGTAGCGGTATTCACCGCGATGATGCCCGGCGTACATTGGCCGATGGCGAAGTAATTGAGCAGCTCCTCCTCCGTGGCCCAGCCGTGCTTTTCCACCACCTCGCGCTGCAGCATCGGCAGCATGGCGTAGCCGCCGCCGAACGTCAGCCCGCCGATGGCGAAGAACGTGCGAAACAGGTTCAACAGTTCACCCATAGCTTTCCCTCCTGCGTAGTCAATCGCTCCCATTATAGCAAAGCAGGGGGCGGCAGTCTACCTTTGTGTTGCAAAATGAATGCATATGAAACCGCCGCCCGCGAGCAGGGACGGGCCCTTCGGATATCGAACTCTCTACGTATAAGGGCGGATCGCCCGCAACACTTAAGAGGAGGATGAAGCTATGAAGATCTTCGCCAAGCGCGCGCTGCTGCCCGACGGATGGCTGCGCCAGTGCGTGGTCACCGTAGAGGGCGGGCGCATCGTCTCGCTGGCCCCCGGCCTTCAGGGCGACGTGAACGCGGACGTGCTCACGCCTGGCCTATTGGACAAGCATCAACACGGCGCATACGGTTTTGACGCCGCGCAGCCAAACGAGGAGGCCTGCGGCCGCTGGCTGTGCGCGCTCGCGCGGCGCGGCGTCACGGCCATCCTGTACACGATCGGCACGGGCCCGGCGGAGGCGACACGAAAGGCGCTCGCCTTTGCCCGGCAGGTCATGCAGGCCCAGAAGAATGGCGCGCTGCCGGGCGCGAGGATTCTCGGCGCTCACCTGGAGGGCCCCTTCATCAACCCCGCGCGCAAGGGGGCGATGGCCGAGGAGTACATTCAGGCGCCCGGCATCGAGGCCTTCAATGACCTGGCAGGCGAATCGGCGGACATCGTGCGTGCCGTCACCCTCGCGCCCGAAATGCCGGGGGCCGACGCGCTCATCCGCCACCTCGTCTCCCGCGGCATCCGCGTACAGGCGGGGCATAGCGACGCCGACGCTGCCCAGGCGCGCAGCGCGTTTGAATCGGGCGTCACGGGGACGACGCATACCTTCAACGCCATGCCGCCCGTCAGCGCGCGCTGCCCCGGCTTGAGCGTCGAGGCGCTGCTAAACAGGCGCGTATACTGCGAGGCGATCTGCGACCTCGTGCACGTGGATGCGCGCATGCTCCAGCTGCTCCTGCGCATGAAGGGGGTGGACCGAATCGCGCTCATCTCGGATTCGGTCGCGACGGCGGGCCTGCCGGACGGCCGCTACGAGGCGGGGAACCACCCCGTCATCGTGCGCGGGGGCCGCAATTTCACGGAATCGGGCGGCCTTGCGGGCGGCCATTTGCAGCTGGATGCGGGCGTGCGCAACCTCGTCGGCCTGGGCGTTCCCCGGGCGGACGCGTTCGCCGCGGCCAGCGCCACCCCTGCCGCATCCCTGGGGCTGCAAAAGGAGCTGGGCCGTATCGCGCCCGGCGCGCGCGCCTGCCTGGCCGCTTGGGATGAGCAGCTCCATCCCGTATTCTCAATCTGCGACGGGGAGATGGTCTCATGAGCACATCCGGCGTGCTTTACGCGGGAATCGATATCGGCGGCACCACCGTCAAGCTGGGCGCCGTCAGCGCGGACGGGCGCCTAATGCGCCGGGCGAGCGCGCCCACGCCGGTGGGCGATCCGCGGGCCTTGGCCGCGCTGTGCGCGCGGTTGGTGGCGGAGCACTGCCCGGAGGCGGCGGGCGTGGGCGTCGCCTGCGCGGGCCGCGTCAATTTGCAGACGGGCGAAATTTCCGCGAGCAACTTAAACTGGGTGCGCGCGCCCTTCGCGCGCCTGTTGAAGGAGCGCCTCGGCTTTGCGCCCGCGCTCGACAACGACGTGCAGGCGGCGCTCTACGGCGAGTGGAAGGCCGGCGCGTGCAAGGGCCTTTCCGACGTGCTCTACGTCGCGCTGGGCACCGGCATCGGGGGCGCTCTCATCCTGCGGGGCAGGCCCTATCGGGGGCCGGACAACATGGGCGGCGAGATCGGCCATATGGTGACGCACGCGCAGGGCGATTCCTGCCCTTGCGGCCGCAGCGGCTGCTTTGAGCGCTATGCGTCGGCCAAGGCGCTGGAGCGCGCCGCCGGCGGCCTGAACGCGCGCGCCGTCTTTTCCAGGGCGCAGGCGGGCGACCCGCAGATGCGCGGCGTGCTCGACCGCTATATCGAAGAGCTGTGCGTCGGCCTATCCAACCTAAACGCGCTCTTCCATCCGCAGGTAACGCTCATTGGCGGGGGCCTGAGCTACGCCGGGCCCGCTTTGCTCGGCGCCATCCGAAGCTGCCTGGGAAGCACAGGCGCGCTATCCGCCGGTGAAACCGTGCCGCTAGTCGAGCTGGCTGCGCTCGCGGGCGATGCCGGGGTCATCGGCGCGGCGTTGATGGCGGCGGATCGAGGCGGCCTGTAAGGGCGCGTTTGTCTCCGTCCGACAAATTTTCGCCACATTCTTGCGCTTTATATGAAACGGTCTTATAATGAATGTAAAATCTGCGTAAAACCTTTTCTGCACGAAAGGATGTGTGCTCATGCAGCAGCCCCATCGCGCCCTCAACGACGCGGTCCCCTTGCCCTACAGCGCGCGCCGCAAGCTCAAAAACCGCCTGCGCAATGCGCTCACGAATCCATATAACGTGATCGTGCTCATCGCGCTCATCCTGCTCGCATATCTCATCCTCGTGCCGCTCTTTGACATGGTCGTCACCACGTTCACCCTCGCCAAGTCGGACCTGCGGCGCGTCAAGGGCGCGAGCGCGGGTGATTTTACGGCGTATTACTGGAAGCGCCTGCTCTTCAGCGACGTATCGAAAAACCTGTTTTACGTGCCGCTGCTCAACTCGCTCGTCATCGCGGCGTGCACGTCGTTCTTCTCTATCCTGCTGGGCTCCTTCATCGCCTGGCTGATGGTGCGCACCGACCTGCCGTGCAAACGCTTCTTTTCCCTCGCGGTCATCATCCCGTACATGCTACCCTCGTGGTGCAAGTCCATGGCGTGGCTTTCCGTCTTCCGCAACTCGCGCATCGGCGGCGCGCAGGGCTTCTTGGGATACCTGGGCGTCACCGCGCCGGACTGGCTCGCTTACGGCCCGGTCGCCATCATCATCGTGCTATCCATCCATTATTACGCGTACGCCTACCTGCTCGTCTCTGCCGCGCTGCGTTCGGTCAATTCCGAGTTGGAGGAGATGGGCGAGATCGTCGGCGCGGGCAAGGGGCTGATCCTGCGCAAGATCACGTTCCCTCTCGTGTTGCCCGCGATCCTCTCCTCCGTCATCCTCACGTTTTCCAAGTCCATGGGCACGTTCGGCGTGCCCTCGTTCCTGGGGCTCAAGGTGGGTTACTACACGATCTCGACCTCGCTATATGCGACCATCCAATCCCAAAAGGGGACGGGCTTTGCCATCAGCCTGATGCTCATCGCCATCGCCTCGATCAACATCTTCATCAACCAGAGGCTCATCGGCTCGCGCAAATCCTATGCGACCATCGGCGGCAAGGGCGGGCGCTCGACGCTGCTGCGCCTGGGCAAGGCCAAGCCCGTCATCGTCGTCGCACTCGTCGCCTTCCTGGCTGTCGCCGTCGTGCTGCCGCTGGTGATATTGCTCTACCAGACGTTCATGCTCCGGGCGGGCGATTTCGGGCTTTCCAACTTCACGCTGCACTACTGGCTGGGCGAGAGCGACCCCGCCATCTGCGACGGCATGCCCGGCGTGCTGCGCTCGAGCCAGTTCTTCATGTTCGTCAAGAACACGCTGCTGCTGGTGGGCTTCACATCGCTCATCGCCACCGCCCTGGGGCAGATGATCGGCTACATCAACTCGCGCGGGCGCGGCCTGCGCTCGGGCAAGCTCGTCGAGCAGCTGGTGTTCATCCCCTATCTGATCCCTTCCATCGCGTTTGGCGCCATGTACCTGTCGATGTTCGCTACGAGCACCCAGGTGAGCCTCTTCGGGCTGGAGGTCACGCTGATCCCCTCGCTTTACGGCACGTTCACGTTGCTCGTGCTCGTCAGCATCGTCAAGCACCTGCCCTTCGCCTCGCGCGCGGGCACGTCCAACATGATGCAGATCGGCATCGAGCTGGAGGAGGCGGGACAAATCGCGGGGGCAAGCTTCATCAAGCGCTTCGCGCGCATCGTCTTCCCACTCTCGAAAAACGGCTTTATGAGCGGTTTCATGCTGATCCTTATCAGCATCATGAAGGAGCTGGACCTGATCGTCATCCTCATGACGCCTACGCAGGCGACGCTGCCCTACATGGCCTACACCTATTCGACGAGCGGCTTCTCGCAGCCGGCGAGCGCGGTGGCGATCGTCATGTTCGCAATGGTATTTTTCTTCTATTGGGTCGCCAACCGCTTCTTCAACGCCGACATCGCCAGCGGGCTGGGAGGTTAACATGAGCAGAATCGTACTTTCCGGGATTGAGAAGTATTATGGGGACAATCATGTCCTTAAGGACGTCAACCTGACCATCGAAGACGGCGAATTTATGACGCTACTGGGCCCCTCCGGCTGCGGCAAGACGACCACGCTGCGCGTCGTCGCGGGGCTGGAGCGCCCGCAGGGCGGAACCATGACGATGGACGGGCGCGTCATCGTCAACGCCAAGGAACAATTCTTCGAATCGCCGAAGAACCGCGGGCTCAACCTCGTCTTCCAATCCTACGCGCTGTGGCCGCATATGACGGTGTTCGACAACGTGGCCTTCGGCCTGCAGGTCGAAAAGCGACCCAAGGACGAGATCAAGCGCCTGGTCGAGAGCGCGCTGGAGCGCATGCAGATCGGGGCGTTTGCCGCGCGCTATCCCTCCGAGCTCTCCGGCGGCCAGCAGCAACGCGTGGCCATCGCGCGCGCCATCGCCTCCGCGCCCAAGCTGCTGCTGCTGGACGAGCCGCTGTCAAACCTGGATGCGAAGCTGCGCATCGACATGCGCTCGGAGATCAAGCGCCTGCACAAGGATATGGGCACCACGGTCATCTACGTCACGCACGATCAAGTCGAGGCGCTGACCATGTCCACCCGCATCGCCATCTTCTTTGATGGGGCGATCGAGCAGGTGGACGCCCCGATGATGGTCTATCAAAACCCCGTCTCCCTGCGCGTGGCGGCTTTCATCGGCAATCCGCGCATCAACCTGCTGCCCGGCGCCGCGCGCATGGAGGGAGGAAAGATGCACATCGACTGCGCCCTGGGCCAGTATACGTTCGACAGCTCTTACTTTACGGCGCAGACGCCCACGTCCGGCGCGTTCGAATGCGTGGTAGGCGTCCGCCCGGAGCAGCTGGAGCTGCGGCGCGAGCGATCGGAGGGCGCGGTTGTGGCTCACGTCTACTCCGGCATGCCCGCGGGTTCGGAGACGCTCATCCAACTGCGCGTGGGCGAAGAAAGCCTGCTTTGCAAGCAGCTGGGCCTGAAGACATACGATGCGGACGAGCGCCTGTTCCTCTCGATCCATCCCGACTTGCTCAACGTCTTTCACAAGCAGACCGGCGCGCTGGTGAAGCTAGCCACCGTACAATAACCTGCGCTCCCTCTCCGCGGCGCGCGCCGCGGTAAAATAACAAACAGGGGTGAACATTCATGAAGGTAACCCGAATCCTCTCCCTCGTCCTCGCGCTGCTGCTCTGCCTGGCCCTGTCGCTGCCGGCGCTCGCGGGCGACGCGGAGGCCAAATGGGCCGAAGAAAACGGCCTGAACCAGGACGAACCCATGGACGAGCTGTACGAAAAGGCCAAGGCCGAGGGCAAGCTCGTCATTTACACGATCTCCAGCCGCACGCAGGGCATCGCCGAGAAGTTTATGGCCGCCTACCCGGGTATCGCGGTAGAGGTCTACGATATCTCCTCCGGCACGCTCAAAGAAAAATTCCTGACCGAGTACGAATCGGGCCTGCGCACGGTGGACATCGTGCACTCCAAGGAGCAGGTGGGCGAGTACACGTTTGAGGTCTTCGGCGACGGGCTGCTGCACAACTACCAGCCCGCCTCCATCTTCGGCACGACGGACGAAAAATACCTCACGCTCACCCCGTTGCTGGTCGAGCTGAACCTTTGGTTCTACAACACCGAGGTCTACGACAAGTGCCCGATCACCTCCTGGTGGGATTTGACCCGCGAAGAGTGGAAGGGGCGCGTCGTCTTCCAGGACGCGGCGTCCAACGACGCATACTGCGCCGCGCTCACGGCCATGGTGCAGCATGCGGACGAGATGGCGGCCGATTACGAGGCCGTTTTCGGCGAGCCGATCGTACTCGAGGCCGACGAACCCACCGCCGCGCACGCGTTCATCAAACGTTTCCTCGCCAACGACCCGGTGATCGCCAAGGGCTCGGACGAGGTGATCGAGCTGGTCGGCGCTACCGGCCAGGAGAATCCGCCGGTCGGCTATTCCTCCTCCGTCAAGCTGCGTAAGCAGACCGATGGATACGCCATCAACTATGACCCCGTGAACATGAGCGTCTCCAACGGCATCTACGCGCTCAACTTCCTGGGCATCGCCAACGAGTGCGAGCACCCGAACGCCGCCAAGCTCTTCATCAAGTATTGGATGGGCGGCGAGGACGGCAAGGGCGAGGGCTACGCGCCGCTCGTATCGCTGGGCACCTGGTCCGTGCGCCCCGAGAACCCGACGACGCCAGAAAACGTCGCGCTCGAGGATATCCCGCTCTGGCCGGTCGACTTCGACTTTATCTACGAGAACATCGAGGACGTACGCGATTACTGGATCGCACACCGGTAATGTAGACCGGCCCTATCTGCCAAACAAAAGCGACGAACCCGGACGAGAAGCATGATGCTTCCCGCCCGGGTTTTTATGCTTCCTCGCGCACGCCCTATCTTTCTACTCACTCCGCCTGCAGCCGCTTGAGCAGAAGCCCGCACAGCACAGATGCCACCAGGGCGATCGCCAGCAAAGGCCACAGGTGGGCAAAAACAAGGCGGTCGTCGCACATCAACCGATATCCCCAGGAGGCCGGTATGAGCTTCCCCGCCAGTTCAAAAGGTTTAGGGAGCAGATCCATCGGGAACATGATGCCCGAGAGCATGATGGACGGCAGGAAGATCAGCTGTGAGAACATGGTAAGCTTCGCCTGGTTTTTGATCGCCAACCCCAAAACGCTTCCAATGCTGAGCGATACGGCGATGAAAAGGGCGAGGGCGCTGAAATACGCCGCCGTGTGGGCCGGGGGCGTCGCGTCAAAGAGGATGGGCGCCGCGAAATAGAGGATCACCGACATGATCAACAGATGGATAAACGCAGACAAGAACATTGAAATCCACCCGAGATACATGGGCACCCCGTTGGCCTTGTAAACCTTTTTGATATCGCCCGCATAAATTTCCACCAGGGATGGCGGCAGCCCGATCAGCGTTCCCATGGTTATGCCCATCACGCTCATGGATTGGATGAGCGTATGCCGGGTCTCCGGGGTAATCGCCGTGAAGATGCCCCCCATGACGGCAAAAAACAAGAGCGGGACGACATAGCAGGTGATCAGCAGCGTCTTGCTGCGGATATCCAGCTTCCATTGCAGTGCTACCCCATAAAAAAACGCGCTCATTTCTCTTCCCCCCTTGCAATTTGCATGAAGTGCTGCTCGAGCGTTCCTCTGTCGATCCTGATATCCCGCACCGCTACGCCTCTTCGCTTAAACTCCCCGAGCACGGTCAGCAGCGTCTCCCCGATGTCGTCCGATTCAAGGTGCTCTTCCCCCTGATCGGTCTGAATCAAAAGGGTGTAGCGCTTTTCTATTCTGGCGCTCAGCTCCGATACGGTCCCCAGAAAGGCGATATGGCCGTCATTCAAAATCGCAATGCGATCGCACAGCTCTTCCACCTCCGCCATGTCGTGGCTGGCCAGAACAATCGTCTTTCCCTGGGCCCTCAGCTTGCGTATCTGCGCATGGAGAGATACCCTGCCCTCCACGTCGAGCCCGGCGGTCGGTTCGTCGAGGACCACGATATCCGGGTCGCTGATCAGCGCCAGGGCAAGGTGCAACCGGCGCTTTTGACCCGTCGACAGCTCGACATACTGCTTTTTCGCCAGCTCGTCGATCCCAAGGGCGGCAAGCGTAGAAGGATTGATTTGCGCCTTGTTCCATTTGGCGAATAGCCGCACGGCTTCCATCGCCTTGATATGCGCCGGCAGGGACGACGATTGCAATTGTATCCCCATTCTGCCGTTTACCGTGATTTGTCCGCCGTCGTATCGACGCAGCCCTTCGATGCATTCGAGCGTCGTCGTCTTCCCCGCGCCGTTCACGCCCAGCAGGGCGAAGATTTCTCCCTGCATGATGCGAAACGTCAGACCTTTCAGCACGGCGTGGCCGCCATAACGCTTCTGTAAAGCGTCAACCCGTATGGCTTCGTTCATATCGGCTCCTCCTTCAAGGGATCGAGTCCCAGCTTTGTGAGATAAGCGTCTAAAGCGGGCCCGATGTAAGCGTCCGCCATGCGCTGTTTATCCTTCCACTCTCCGCCAAGGCCGTCAAAGCGCCCGATCTCCATCAGCTTTGGCAGCATACGCATGTCTCCGTCCGTAAATTCCATGATCAAATCCCAAAATGCCTTCGCAAAGCGCTGTCCCTCTTCGCTATCGGGCGCCATGCTCTCCTTTTGCAGCTGAATCGCCCGGCTTTGCAGGTCGCTGAACGTCTGTATAAAGGCCATTCCCCTCTCCTTGTCAAAGCGGTCGCGGATGTAATCGAGCATCTGGTCGTCAAAATGCTTGATCAACCAATAATAATCGTTCTTCATCTTGAGGTTTACGATGATATCGGCGTATTTCTTAAAATCCACCGATTGCATCTGCAACACCTCGGCCCGCAGCATCTCAATCTCTTTGAGCGATTCGGCCAGCGTCTCCATTTTCTCCCGTATCGCGGCCGCCTGCTGCGCCAGCACGCCCGCGACGTCGCCCGGGGTATCCAAGGGGATCAACCGGTTCTTGATGTCGTCCAGCGAGAACCCCAAATGCTTCAGCGACAGAATCTGATGCAGCCGAATGAGGTCCTTATCGGTATAGAGCCTCCGTCCTCCTTCGCTCAGCGCGGAAGGCGAAAGCACCCCCTCTTTGTCATAGTACTGCAGGGTGCGAACCGTCACCTCCATCTTCTTGGCGACCTCGCCCACGGTCATATACCTTTGCGCCGTCGTATTCTTTTTCTCCATGCGCTTGCCCTCCCGTTTCATAGTATATTATATGACGTTACGTCACGAGCAACTAATTTCCCCTTTTTTAATGCTACGTTAAGGAAATTCCGCTCTTCACATGTACGACAAAGCGGGGCGGCAGATCAAACTGCCGCCCCGCTTTGTCGTACATTACCGCTTCCTGGTTCCCTGATGACTCTCTTTCCGCCCATTCCGCCCGCTCAATACGCGATCATGGGGATACTCTGCGGCCTGATCTGCGTCGGTGCGCGCAGGCCTGCCTTTACGCCGTAGATCGTCTCCGAGCAGGAGCGCACCTCCTCCAACATCTCCTGATAAGGCTGCAGGCACACGTCGAACAGGCCGATGTTATAATTCTCGCCGTCGAACCGCCCCAGGGCAAACTGGTCGTAGCACTGGAAATAGTGGCATCCGACGCCGCTTAGATGGGCCGCGACGCGCTCGCAATAGTAACGGTAGGCCACGCCCCGCTCGCGCTGGGAGGTCACCGCCTCCAGCCCGGTGGCCGTGGGGCCGGCATCCAAGGCGCCGAAGTGGAACTCGCCGATCATCACGGGCAGATCCACCCCCAGTTTACAGACCCGGTCGATGGCCGCGGTCGGGTCCACGGCATAGCAGTTGATCGAAAACACGTCGAAGTTTTCCCAGCCTGCCACCAGCATCGGATCGGAAACCCACGCCCAGCGCATGCCCAGGATCATGTGGTTCGGGTCCACCGCACGGCAGGCCTGCGCCGGGATCCGGGTATACTCCCGGATGAGGTGTGCGGAGAACTGCCGCAAATCCTGCCGGGCCTGCTCGCTGAGGGAGGCGGCGTTCTCGATGGGCTGCAAGAGGCCGTCATAGGCGGACAATTGCAGGTTCCACGCGGCGTTGAGCGCCCCAACAGCGCCGTAGCGCCCTTCGAGCCAGTCGATCAGGCCGCGCTTACACCAGGTATTTTCCGAATCGCGCAGCACCTCCTCGGCGATGAAGAGGCCGTCCGCAAACGCCCAGTTGGGCTCGTTGCGCAGAAAATATCCGATCATCCAGGGATCGTCCCGCCGCGCCAGCAGCGCCTGAGCGCAACGCTCCGCATCCGCTTTATACTCGGGCGACAGCACGTCCGGAAAATCGCGAAAGATGCTGTGCTCCGTCGCCGGGAAGCGTTCCAGGCTTGTCACGTAGGGCATCCGGCCAAACAGCGTTTCGTCCGACCAGTTGCCCAGTGTGTTCATGCCCGCGCGCTTGAGT
>JAEYAR010000112.1 GCA_023404715.1 Bacillota bacterium
TCATCTCTGTTTCTGTTCCGGCCTCTTAACGGAGGCTTCCAATGGGCCTGAGCCGTATGCGGGGAAACTCGCTTGTACGGTTCTTTGAGGGGAAAGCGGCGGTAACGACGCTGACCTACTCGGATGGACGAGTACGCGGGCAACATCTACATTTGCGATATGCAAAACTATGAGCTGCTGTATTTGAACAAGGCCGCTTTGGAAGAGCTTTTCGAAATATCTCATTTGACCCCGGACGAGATCCTCGGCCACAAATGTTACGAGGTGATTCAGGGGAGGCACGCGCCCTGTCCTTTTTGCACCAACAGCCTGCTAACGGAAGACGCGTTTTATGAATGGGAATTCGACAACCCCAATCTGGGGCGGACGTTCATAATCAAGAATCGGATCGTCAACTGGTATGGGCATAGGGCGCGGATCGAGCTGTCGCATGACATGTACAGCACCGAGTATAAGCTCGTCAAGAAGGAGCGGGAAAAAGAGGCCATTGTCCGTACGATCCCGGGTGGGTTTGCGCGGGTAGACGCGCGGGATATGCGGACCATTCTATGGTACGGCGGCGGTTTTTTGCAGTTGATCGGTTATACGCAGGATCAGTTTGAAAGGGAGCTGCATTCGCAATGTACCTACGTTCATCCAGATGACATGGCGCATGCGATTCACATCATGGAAGAGTCAAAACGGCAGGGCGACGGCACGGCCACCGAAGCGCGCGTCGTTACCCATGGCGGGGAGATTAAAACCCTGGCGATGACATTCAGCTATGTCAACGGCGCGGATAGCTGGGATGGGATTCCCTCCTTTTACAGCGTAGGCGTCGATGTGACCAAGGAGCGCAGGGAGGAGGCGCGTCAGCGAAAGGCCTTGGAAGAGGCCTATCAGACCGCTCGCGTTGCCAATGCGGCTAAGACCAACTTTTTATCCTCCATGTCGCATAACATTCGAACGCCCATGAACGCGATTATCGGCATGACGGCCATCGCCCGGGCCAACATCGAGGCGCAGGACAAGCTGCGCGACTGCCTACAAAAAATCGACACGTCCAGCCAGCACCTGCTCAGCCTGATTAACGAGGTGCTGGATATGTCCAGGATAGAGAGCGGGAAGATCGACCTGGTGTTGAGCCAGATCCATCTGCCCGGCCTGATTGAACGCTTGACGGACATGTGCCGCCCGCTGATTATACAAAAATCACAGCATTTTCAGGTCAGCATCAGCCGGATCGATCATGAAAATATCGTCGCGGATGGGGAGCGCCTGTTGCAGATTTTGATGAACCTGCTTTCCAATGCGGTCAAATACACCCCCGAGGGCGGAACCATCTCCCTGAGGATCAATGAGCGGCATTCGGCGGCGCCCCATCAACGTCAATACGAGTTCATTTGCGGGGATAACGGCATCGGCATATCCGATGACTTCATGCCGCATTTGTTTAAGCCGTTTGCACGCGCAGAAGATCCCCGCATCAGTAAACTCCAGGGTACGGGGCTGGGCATGGCGATTACGGAGAACATCGTGCGCATGATGAACGGTACGATCGATGTGCGCAGCAAGCTGGGGGAAGGCAGCGAGTTTACGGTTTCGATTCCGTTTGAACTGGGCGAGGAGGAAGTGACCTACGGCGGCGAATTGCAGGGGCTGCCCGTGCTCGTGGTGGATGACGATCAGGTGACCTGTGAGAACGCGGTAGCCATGTTGGAAGAGCTGGGCATGCGGGGCGCCTGGGTTCTATCCGGGCAGGAGGCCGTCGAGCGCGTCGCCGCTGTACAGGATGTGAGCGACGATTTTTTTGCCATCCTGCTCGACTGGAAAATGCCTGAGATGGATGGTCTACAGACGATTGAGGCGATTCGTCGGCTGACGGAGAGGCGAACGCCCGTCGTCATGATCTCTGCGTACGATTATTCCGAAATCGAAAGGGAGTTTGTAAAGGCGGGCGCCGATGCCTTTATCGCTAAACCGCTTTTCAAATCTGCGCTCCTGCATACCCTGCGGCGTTTTTTACCCCAGAGCAACGCCAAAGCTACGCCCATATCGCAAGAGAGAGAGCCTACGGATCTGGCGGGAAAGCGTGTGTTGCTTGCGGAGGACAACGATATCAACCGCGAAATCGCCGTGGAATTGCTCCACCTGCGTCACATGGAGGTGGTAGCGGTAGAGGATGGCCGACTGGCCCTGGAGGCGTTCGAGGCCTCTTCGCCGGGCGAATACGACGCGATCCTCATGGATATTCAAATGCCGCGCTTAAATGGGTACGATGCCGCGGTCGCGATCCGGGCGCTGGCCCGAGAGGACGCCCAGACCATTCCCATTATCGCGATGACGGCGGACGCCTTTATCACCGATGTGGCCATGGCGCGAAATGCCGGGATGAACGACCATATCGCCAAGCCCATCGACATGGAGCATCTGCTGAACGTCATGCGCAGGTGGATCAGGTAAGCTCTAGCGGTATAGCGAGGCCGGAAAGCCGATAAAAAGGCGCATATCCGGGCACGATATCCGCAAAAGGAGTGATGCCCATGCAAAATACGACGACGCAGACCTTTCCCGAGCAGCACCAAACGCAGCAGCCCGGTTCGGAGGCGGCGATGAACCCGCAGCCCCAATACGACGATCCCCATTACAGGGCGGCGGGCAAGATGTCCGGCATGCGCGCCATCGTCACCGGCGGCGACAGCGGCATCGGCCGTGCGGTTGCGCTGTGTTACGCGAAAGAAGGCGCGGATGTGGCGATCCTTTACCTGAATGAGCGGCAGGATGCACAGCAGACCGTGAAGGCCGTAGAAGCCTTGGGCAGGCGCTGCATCGCGATCGCGGCCGATTTGAAAAGCGAGGAGCAGGCGGCGCGCGCCGTGGCGCAGGCTGTCGAGCAGCTGGGCGGCGTCGACGTGCTGGTCAACAATGCCGGCGTGCAGTACCCGCAAAACAGCATCATGGACATCACGCGCGAACAGCTGATGCATACCTTTGAGAGCAATTTCTTCTCATACTTCTACGTCACTAAGGCGGTGGTGCCGCGGCTGAAGAGCGGCGCATCCATCGTCAATACCGCCTCTATTACCGCGTTTCAGGGCAACGAACGGTTGATCGACTACTCCGCTACAAAGGGGGCGATTGTCGCGTTCACGCGTTCCATGGCGCTGTCTCTCATGGCGCAAAACATCCGCGTCAATGCGGTCGCGCCCGGCCCCGTATGGACGCCGCTGATCGTATCGAGCTTTACCGCGCAGGAGGTGGGTACGTTCGGCTCGACCTATCCGATGAAACGGGCGGCGCAGCCGTGCGAGCTCGCGCCTATCTACGTGTATTTGGCGTGCGGCGATGCATCGAACGTAAGCGGCCAGGTATTTCACGTCAACAGCGGCATGATCATCAATTGAAGCTACGCCTTAGCCGCCCCGAAAGGGGCGGCTTTTGCGTTCATTTTTCCATCCGGCAGCGCATGCGGAGCATCTAAGGGCAGCCGTTTTGGCAGATACGTCGATTGACACCCGGGATCGTTTTTGATATAATCTGTATCCGAACTTGCATTTTTGGTTCTTTCATATCCGACATATGGGGAGGGGGCTTTTCGATGCGGCGGATTCTGGAGGAGCTGCTTGCGCAAAGCGGCGCCTGTGGTTTTGAGCACGACATCGCCCGGTATCTACACGGCCGGTTAAAGGAACGGGCGGATGAAATCTGGGTGGACGGCATTGGCGACGTGATCGCCGTCAAGCGGGGCGCGCAGCCCGGCCCCACGCTGATGCTCAGCGCGCACGCGGACGAGGTGGGCTTTATCGTCAAAAAGATCGAGCCCAACGGCCTCCTGCGATTTGAAAAGATCGGCGGTCACGACGACCGTACGATCCTGAACGAGGCGGTGCTCGTGCGCACACAGGATGGCGAGAAGCGCTACGGCGTGATCGGCTGCATTTCCTGTCACATGCTACGCTTTGACGACCCGAAGAAGGTGCGGGGCTATGCGGAGATGTACATCGACGTGGGCGCGAAGGACGCGCAGGGCGTACGGCGCCTGGGCATATCGGTGGGCGACCCGGTCACCTGGGCGACGCCCTATCGTGAGTTCGGCGAGGGTAGGGCGGTGGGCCACGGCTTTGACGACCGGGCGGGTTGCGCGGTGCTGGTAAAGACGTTGGAGGAGACGGACTTTTCCAAGGTGCGCGGCACGGTGTACTTCGTCTTCTCCGTCCAGGAGGAGCTGGGGCTGCGCGGCGCGCGCGTCGCCTCCCAGCAGATCGCGGCGGACGTGGCCATCGCGGTGGATACCACGGCGGTCAGCGATACGTTCGAGGGCATGATGGACGGCACGTTGGCCTTGGGCGCGGGCGTGGGCATCAAGGTGATGGATCACAGCAGCGTTTCGAGCGTGCCGGTGCGCCGCAAGCTGGAGGCGCTGGCCCGGGAGGCGGGCATCCCCTATCAGATGGAGGTTTTCCTGGGCATCGGCACGGACGCGGGCGAGATGTACAAGGAAAAGGCCGGCGTGCCCGTATGTACGCTCTCGATCCCGTCGCGCTACGCGCACTGCCCGCACGAGGTGATCGATCTGGGCGACCTTGCGGCCACGCAAAAGCTGCTCGAGCGATTCATTCTCACGATGGAGGACAAGGCGGAGTTCGCCTTTATCTGATGGGCGCATCGCCCATGCTTTCGCGCTTCATGCCGGGTTTCCGGCGTCAAGTCAATACAAGGATACGGAGGGAATCACCATGAACAAGCTAAAAAGGTGCCTGGCCTGCGCGCTGTGCGCGCTCATGCTGGCATCCTGCGCGCCTGTCGCGCTGGCGGCCGGCGGCGGTAACGAACTGATCGTCGCGCAGGCGTCGGACGCGGTCTCGCTCGACCCGCACAAGACGAACGACGCCGCTTCCGCGGTGCCGATGTTTCAGATTTACGACACGCTCGTCAAGCTGGACGCGGACATGAAGATCGTGCCCGGCCTGGCTTCCGAGTGGACGCAGGTGGACGACTATACGCTGGAGTTTAAGCTTCAACAGGGTGTAAAGTTCCACAACGGCGAAGAGCTCAAAGCTTCCGACGTCAAGTTCACGTTCGACCGTCAGACGAACCCCGAGACGGCGGCGCCCGCCGCGTTCATGCTCAGCACGCTCAAGGAGACGAAGATCATCGACGATTACACCGTGCAGATGATCACCTCTGAAAAGTGCGCGTCCCTTTTGTACAACCTCACGCACGTAGACATGGGCATCCTGAACGAAAAGGCCGTCACCGAAGCGGGCGACAGCTATGCGCTCAGCCCGGTAGGCACCGGCCCGTTCAAGTTTGTAAGCTGGAAGAAGAATCAGGAGATCGTGCTGGAGAAGAACCCCGATTACTTCGGCGAGAGCGCCAAGGTCGATAAGCTGACCTTCCGCATCATCCCGGAGAGCGCCACCGGCATCGCCGAGCTGCAGACCGGCGGCATCGACGTGCTGCTGAACGTGCAGCCGCAGTACGCGGCGCAGTTCGCCGAGGGCACCGGCATGAAGCTGGCGCAGTTTTCAACCTTTACCATCAAATACCTCGGCTTTGACATGCGGGAAGCGCCGTTTAACGATGCGCGCGTACGTCAGGCCATCAACTACGTCACCAACAAGGATGCGATCATCAAGGTCGCTTACAGCGGCAGCGCCGAGGCGCTGGCAGGCCCGCTGCCCGCGAAGATCAACGGCAACAACCCGGATCTCGTCCCTTACGCCTACGACGTGGAGAAGGCCAAGGCGCTGATGGCGGAGGCCGGCTACGCGGACGGCTTCCGCACCACGCTGTACCTGAGCGACAAGGAAGTGGATACCAAGATCGCCACCGTCCTGCAGGGCATGCTCAGCCAGATTGGCATTACGGTGGATCTGCAGGTCATCGAGTGGGGCGCGTACCTCAAGAAGACCGCCGAGGGATGCCCGATGTTCCTGCTGGGATGGACGACCGTGACCGCCGACGCGGACAACGGCATGTACGCCAACTTCCATTCCTCCGCCTGGGGCTCTCAGGGCAACCGCGTGTTCTACAAAAATGAGCGCGTCGACGAGCTGCTCGACCAGGGCCGCGCGCAGTTCGATCCCGAGGCGCGCGTGAAGCTGTATCAGGAGGCTTGCCAGCTGATCTACGACGACGCGGCGTGGGATTTCCTGGTCGCCGAGCAGGCGATGGTCGGCATGCGCGATTATGTGGAAGGCTTTGAGCCTGTGCCGACGACGTTCTACAACTTCGCACCCGTATCGGTAGGCAAATAAGTCCGGAATCGGCGGACATCTGCGGAACACGCCGGGGGCAAATGACGCCTCCGGCTGTCCCTGTTTTCAGGCGGCAGCCGGGCGCATGGTTCGTGAAGAAGGGTTGAAGACACATGTTAAAGTTCATCGGAAAGAGAATCCTGATGCTGATCCCGGTGCTGCTGGGCGTCTCGCTGATCGTGTTCATCCTGATGCAGCTGACGCCGGGCGATCCGGCGCAGATCATCCTGGGCGCCCAGGCCGCGCCGGAGGATATCGCCAACCTGCGCCAGGAGATGGGCCTAAACGACCCGCTGCCTTTGCAGTTCGGGCGCTTTCTGCTGGGCATCGTGACGCTAGATTTCGGCACGTCGCTCAAGGACGGCTTGCCCGTGCTCGATAAGCTGATGGAGGCGCTGCCCTATACGGCGCAGCTGACGTTTGCGGCCATTCTCATCGCGGTGCTGATCGGCATCCCGGTCGGCATTATCTCCGCCACCAGGCAATACTCCATCTTCGACCGCTGCGCGACGGTGTTCGCGCTGGTGGGCTTTTCCACGCCCAACTTCTGGCTGAGCATCATGCTGATCCTGGTGTTCTCGGTCACGCTGCGTTGGCTGCCGGTTTCCGGCTCGGGCAGCCTGCTGCACCTGGTGCTGCCGGCCATCGCGCTGGGCACGCAGTCGGCCGCCATCATCACGCGCATGACGCGCTCGAGCATGCTGGAGGTCATGAATCAGGACTATATCCGCACGGCGCGCGCCAAGGGGCTGGGCCATCGCGCGGTCATCCTCAAGCACTCGCTCAAGAACGCGCTCATCCCAATCATCACGGTCGTCGGCCTTCAAATCGGCCTGATGTTCGGCGGCGCGATCCTGACGGAGACGGTCTTTGCCTGGCCGGGCATCGGCAGGCTGATGATCGATTCCATCCGCGCCAAGGATACGCCCGTAGTGCAGGGCGGGGTCATCATTACCGCGTCGATCTTCGTGTTTGTCAACCTGATCGTGGATATCCTGTACGCCTACGTGGATCCGCGCGTCAAAGAGCAATATAAGGCGTGAGAGGGGAGAAATCAAAAATGGTCAAGACCCATAGCGCATCGCCCTCCCGTCCCAAGGCGCGCAACGGCTTCGTCGAGGCCTGGCACGGCCTGCGCAAGAACAAGATGGCCGTGGTGGGCGGCGTCATCCTGCTCGTCTTCATCCTCTGCGCGATCTTTGCGGAATTCATCGCGCCCTACCCTTACGACGAGCAAAACTGGGAGCACCTGTTGGAGGCGCCC
>JAEYAR010000216.1 GCA_023404715.1 Bacillota bacterium
AACTGGGTCAGGCTTAAGTTTGCTGCCATGAATCTCAAAAAGCTGGCAAAATGGAAGTGGAAACCTGCTGGCTTTTTGCTGCTTTTCCCTATCTGCCCTTCTTTTTTACTGCCGAAAAGCTTTTCATTCGAAAACAACCCGCTTTTCGCTGCTTGATTAACGGGTTGTTTGACAGTCTGAATCACCGCATCTGTCGGTGATTTTTTTTGTTTTCCGGCTTGCGCTTAAAGCGATTAGCGGGTACAATATACGCTGTATAAGATTGGAGAAAAATCGATGCTGGAAGAAAAAATCCGCGAAGCGCTGCTGGGTCCGTGCGCGGTGCGGGAAGGAGAGCGCGTGCTCGTGGCGGTCAGCGGCGGGGCGGACTCCGTCGCATTGCTGCACGCGCTGTGCCGTCTCGCGGGCGGCTGCCGCCTTGACGTTACGGCGGCGCACTTTGAGCACGGCATCCGGGGAGAGGAATCGCTGGGGGACGCGCAGTTCGTCAGAGCGCTGTGCGCGAAATACCATGTCCGGCTTTTTGAGGGCCATGCGGACGTGCCAGGCCTCGCGCGCAGATGGAAAACCGGTTTAGAGGACGCCGCGCGACGTGCGCGGTATGCTTTTTTCCGGGATACCGCCGCCGCGGCCAAGATTGAAACCGTCGTGCTGGCGCATCATATGCAGGATCAGGCCGAGACGATCCTCCTAAACGCCGTGCGCGGCAGCGCCGGGCGGGGCGCCGGCGCGATGCGCGAGCGCAACGGGCTGTACGCGCGTCCGATGCTGGGGATCGGCCGTAAGGAGATTTTGGCTTATCTAAACGGAAACGGCTTCTCTTGGCGGGAGGATTCCACCAACCGTTCGCTGGAGCCCGCGCGCAACCGCGTGCGCCATGCGGTCATGCCGGTGCTGCGCAGCATCAACCCGCGAGCGGACGAGGCATTGTGCCGCATGGCGCGCATGAGTAGGCGCGACGAGGCGTATTTTGAGGAGACGTTGGAAAGGCTAGGGCTGCAGGATCTGATCCGGACGCCCTACGGCGGCTGTACACGGCTGGCAAACCTGCGGGGGCTACATCCCGCGTTGCTCTCAAGGGCGCTGCATCGCTATGTGCTAGAGGTCGGGGTGCACAATCCGTCGTACGATTGCCTGCGTCACCTGGAGGACGCGATCCGTATCGGAGGCTCGTGCGCCCTCGTAGACGGCTTTGAGGCCCACGTGGGGTGGACGCACCTGCACCTGATTCAAAGGGAGCATGCCCCACAGCCCTTTGAAATTCCGCTGGATGCGGCGCTGCAGGGGGCTGCCTTTCCGGGTGGCGCGCTTACGCCATGCCCTTTTACGGGCGATCGGGGGGACGGTTTGCGAAGGCAGGCGTTTGACGCTAGGGCGCTGGACGGGGCGGTCGTGCGTATCCGCCGTCCGGGGGATCTCTTCCGTCCTTTGGGCGCTGTAGGGACGCAGAAGTTCAAGCAGACGCTGATCGATCGCCGACTGGACCGCCCTTTTCGCGATATCATGCCCCTCGTCGCGCGGGGGAACCGCGTCCTGTGGGCGATCGGTCTGCGCATGGGGCAGGAGGCGGCGCTCACTACGGGGACGAAGGACGCGGTCATGATCACATTTTCGGGCGCTTTGCCTTGGCTATAAATATCGATGAAGGAGTTTCATACATGGAAGAGCAACGCAAAATGTACAAGGACCTAAAGAACAAAATGCTGCTGACAAAGGAGCAGATCGCCGCGCGCGTCAAGGAGTTGGGCGCACAAATTACCAACGATTACGAAGACGCTGACGGCGATCTGGTGCTGGTCGGCATCCTGAAAGGCGCGGTGGTCTTTTTTGCCGATCTCATCCGCGAAATCGACCTGCCGCTGTCCATGGATTTCATGGCGATTTCAAGCTACGGCAGCGCTACAAAGTCCTCCGGCGTCGTGCGTATCATGAAGGATCTGGATAAGGACATCGTCGGCAAGCACGTGCTGGTGGTCGAAGACATCATCGACAGCGGGCTGACACTCTCGTTTCTCAAGGAAAACCTGCTTTCGCGCGGCGCGGCGTCTCTGCGGATCTGTACGCTACTCGACAAGCCGGAGCGCCGTAAGGTAGACCTGCATGTGGACTACGCCGGCTTTCAGATCCCGGACGAGTTCGTCGTCGGCTATGGGCTCGACTATGCGGAGGTGTACCGCAACCTGCCGGATATCGGCGTGCTTCGCCCCGAGATCTACACAAAATAAGGAATATTTGCAAGCTGGCGGCAGGCGTGGTATAATATTACGATCATCAATCGTTTAGGGAGGTTAGCGCTTGAAAAAGTCATATAGGGGGTTTGCACTCTACGCCGTCATCATCCTGGCGATCATCGTCATCAGTCAGTTGTTTGGCGCGATGGGGCAGCCCCGCAGCGTCGAGATAGATTACAATACGTTGCTCGAATACATCGAGAAGGACGAGATCTCCGCGGTGGCGATCATGAACGACACGCTCGTGGGCCTGATGCGTGCGACGCGGATCGCTCAGATGGATTTCCCAAACAAAGCCTACGACTTTGAAACCACGATCGACAGAGAAAATTTCTTTTCGACCGTAAAACAGATTTACGCGGACAAGCTGGGCAAACCGGTGGACCAGGTGAGCGAGCGGGACTTTGCCTTTACGGTCGCCTATCTGCCGCAGCCCCAGACCCCGTGGTACTTTGAATTCATCCCTTTCCTGGTCATGATGGTCATCGTGTTCGTCTTCTGGATGTTCATCATGCGCCAGCAGTCCGGCGGAGGCAATAAGGTCATGTCCTTTGGCCGCAGCCGCGCGCGCGTCTTCGATCCGGATAAAAACAAGATCACGTTTGCAGACGTGGCGGGCGCGGACGAAGAAAAGGAAGAACTCGCAGAAATCGTCGATTTCCTGCGCAATCCCAAGCGTTTTACGGATCTGGGCGCCCGGATTCCCAAGGGCGTACTGCTGGTCGGCCCTCCCGGAACGGGTAAGACGCTGCTGGCCAAGGCCGTGGCAGGCGAGGCGGGCGTGCCGTTCCTGTCCATCTCGGGTTCCGACTTCGTCGAGATGTTCGTCGGTGTCGGCGCGAGCCGCGTGCGCGCCCTGTTCGAGCAGGCCAAGCGCCACGCGCCGAGCATCGTTTTCATCGATGAAATCGACGCCGTCGGCCGCCACCGCGGCGCAGGCATGGGCGGCGGGCACGACGAACGCGAGCAGACGCTCAACCAACTGCTCGTGGAGATGGACGGCTTCTCGATTAACGAGGGCGTCATCGTGCTGGCGGCGACCAACCGGCGCGACATTCTCGATCCCGCGCTCCTGCGGCCCGGCCGTTTCGATCGCCAAATCACGGTCAACTATCCCGATATGCGCGGGCGCGAGGCGGTGCTGAAGGTGCACGCGCGCGGCAAGCCCTTGGCCGACGACGTGGATCTGGCGACGCTGGCCAAGCGCACGCCCTTCTTTACGGGGGCTGATTTGGAGAACATCATGAACGAGGCCGCGATCCTTTGCGCCAGAGAGGGCGGCAGCACCATCACGATGAAGAACCTGCGCGACGCGGTTGAACGCGTGCAGATGGGCCCCGAAAAGAAGAGCCATGTCGTGACCGAGAAGGATAAACGCCTCGTGGCCTATCACGAGGCGGGCCACGCGATCGTGGGCGCCAAGCTCGAATACTGCGACGACGTGCACCTGGTGACGATCGTGCCGCGCGGAAACGGCGCGGGCGGCTATACGCTGTCTTTGCCGGTGGAGGAACGCGATTTCTCCACGCGCAACGCGTTGGTCGATTTTGTGACGATGGCGCTGGGCGGTTACGCGGCGGAAAGGCTCGTCATCGGCGACGTCTCCAACGGCGCGACGAGCGATCTCAAGCGCTCGACGGATATCTGCCGCGCGATGGTCACCCAATACGGCATGAGCGAAAAGGTCGGGCCGATCTATCTGGGCGGCGATCAGGAGGTCTTCCTCGCGCGCGACATGAGCCAGCAGACGCGCAATTATTCCGAGGAGCTGGCCGCCGTCATCGACACGGAAATCCGCGAGCAATTGCAGAGCGCTTACCATCGGGCGACGGACATTCTGAGCGAGAACGTCGGGAAGCTCCATGGTCTGGCTGAGCTGCTAATCGAGAAGGAGACCGTAGACAGGGCCGAATTTGAAGCGTTTATGAATGCGCAGGAGGCCTGACGGCGCAAACGCGGCCGCTGGTTTTCGCCGGGGCCGCTTTCGCATAAAGGCCGCGTTGCGGGAGAGGACGCATGTTGTAATGAAGGCGGATCTACACGTCCATACGACGGCCTCCGACGGTACCCGTACCCCGCGGGATGTCGTACATGCGGCGGCACAGGCGGGGATCTCGCTCGTCGCCGTGACGGATCACGACACGATCGCGGGCATCGACGAAGCGTGCGCGCAGGCGCGCGCTGAGGGCATCGCGCTGCTCACAGGGGTCGAGCTCAGCGTCGTGAGCAGCGGCCTCGAACGCGAAATTCATCTCCTGGGCTATGGGCTGAACCCGGATGCCCCGGCCTTATGCGCTCACTTTCAAGCAAAGCGTGCCGAGCGAGAATGCCGCATGCGCGCCATGGTGGAAAAGGCGCGTTCCCTGGGGATGGACATGCGCTTTCAGGATGTGCAGGCGTTGGCGTCGGGCGTGCTTTCGCGCTCTCATATCGCCAAATGTATGGTCGACCGCGGCTATGCGCCGGATGTTCGAACGGCCTTTGAACGCTATTTGAACCCTGGAAAGCCTGTATACGAGCCCAGAGAACGGACGGGGATGGCCGAAGGATTAGCGCTCCTGCGCGAGTCGGGGGCGGTGCCGGTGCTGGCGCATCCGGGGCTTTTGCGCATGGGCGAGGCGTCGCTTACGGCCTGTGTGCTGGAATGGAAGCGCCAGGGCCTGCGCGGCCTCGAGGTCTATCATCCGAGCCACCAGGCGAACCATGCGAGGTTTCTCTACCGTCTATGCCGCCGTGAGGATCTCCTCGTGACGGGCGGCAGCGATTACCACGGCGAAGATATGCGCGATACGAAGCTCGGCACCGGCCTGCAAGCATGGGCGACATGCGAACAGGACGTACGCGCCCTGTGGCGGCAGGCTGGCACGCGCCATGGAAGCCTTCTTTGAAATTGCCCACCGATGTGACGCGACAGAAAGGAGTGAACGGCTTGTCTTCGTACTCAAGAGCAGGCTATACGCCGCAGCCTCCCTCTCCATCCGGCGGTCCCGGCCCGAAAAAGCCTGCGCGAAAGAAGGGGCAAAACCGCCGCCCAGGCAGCCGGCTGCGCTTTTCCAAACGCGCCAAGGCGATTTTGAGCCTGTTGCTTTTGCTGATCGTGCTGGTGCTCGCGGCGCTCGGCGTCGCCATCTACATGAGCGTCAGCGTGCATGCTTATGACGATACGTTCGTTCCCGGCGTCTTTATCGGCAACGTATCGCTGGGCGGCATGACGCCCGAGCAGGCGGCGGAGCAGCTCGCGGGCGTCGCGCAGACGGGTATGGAAGGGTGGTATGTCAACCTGACCTATCAGGACGTAACCAAGACGATCACGCCTGCGGACGTCGAGATGAATTTCAATGTGGGCGACCAGCTGAACAAAGCCTGGGCCATCGGGCGCTCAGGTAGCCTGTTCGAGCGCTATATGCAGATTCAGACGGCTACGAAGGAGCCGATGGCGATCATCGGCGAGATCTCTTACGACGAAGCGCGTCTGGATGATATCCTGGCCCAGGTGCAGGCGGGGCTCGAACGCGGCGTGCAGAACGCGACGTCGTCGTTTTTGCCGAGCAGCGATACGCCCTTTACCTTCACGGATGAAGTATACGGCCGCCATCTCGACACCGCCCCTGTCAAGGAGCAGATCGTGCAGGCCATTCGTACGCTGAAGGGCGCCGATATTCAGCTGGAGCCCGAGCTGATCGCGCCTACGGTGACGCGCGCCATGCTGGAAGAAAACATATCCGCAATCATCGTGGTGAAGAGCAACATCTCCTCAAGCAGCGAGGAAGGGCGCAACCAGAACATCGAGGTAGCCTTAGAGAAGCTAAACGGGCTTACGATCTCGGCGGGTGAGCGCGTCTCGTTCAACAGCGCGGTCGGGCGGCGGACGGAGGCTAACGGCTACACCACGGCGCTGGAGATCGCCTACGGCGAATACGTCGAGGGGATCGGCGGCGGCGTCTGCCAGGTATCCACGGCGATCTATCAGGCGGTGGCGCGGGCGGGCCTAGAGATTATCGAGCGCACGCCGCATGCCATCCCATCCAACTACGCCGAGCCCGGGCAGGACGCTACCGTCTCGGACCGCGGGCTGGACTTTATCTTTCGCAACACGACCGATATGCCGATCTACTTCAAAGCACGTATGGTCAAGGATGGGAGCCGCAAATACATCGAAATCACGATCTTTGGCAAACCCCTACCCGACGGTATTCGTTATACGCTCGAATCTACGGTGACGCAGACGATCCCCCTGCCGGAGCCTGTCTATGTCAAGGACAAGGATGCGAAGTACGTCGTCTTTGAAGACGAGGAGTATCAGGCGAGCAAGGGGCGCGAGGGCTATGTTGTGGAAACCTACCTTGTCACGTCGCAAAACGGCGCCGTGACGGAACGCAAGCTGATCTCGACGGATACCTACAAGGCCAGCGCGCCGCAGATTTACGTCGGCGCGACGGTGCGGCCGGTGGAAACGCCGGTACCGGAGGATCTTTTGCCGACCTATTAAATATGACGGAGGGACAGACGAATGGAAAAGAAATGCCATCTAACACAAAAAGGACCCAAGGCGGTGGGCCCCTACTCTACGGCGGTGGAATGCGGCGATGTGATCTACCTGTCCGGGATGATCCCGATCGACCCGTCCACGCAAAAGATCGTCGAAGGCACGTGTGCGCAGCAGGCTGCGCGCGTGTTTGCAAACATCCAGATCGTGCTCGAGGAGATGGGGGCGACGATGCAAGATGCGCTCAAGACGACGGTATACCTGACGGACCTGTCGCAGTTCGGCGCGGTCAACGCCATCTATCAGGAGTGGTTTGGGCCGGACTACCCTGCGCGCACGTGCGTAGAGATCAGCAAGTTGCCCCTTGGCGCGCAGGTCGAGGTCGAGGTCATCGCAAGAAGACGGGGATAACGACGCGCCCACCTTCGCGCATAGCGAAGGTGGGCGTAAAGCGTTATAAAGGCGCCTTTTCGTTGCGCGCGATCTGGTCGTTGAGGAGGTTGATGTTTCCGCAGCCCATCGTCAGCACGAGGTCGCCTTTGTGCCAGTGCGCGCGCAGGTACGCTTCGGCGTCGTCGAACGTAGGGGTGTAGTGGACGCGCTGCCCCGTCTTTTCAATCGCCTCTACCAGCATTGACGCGTGAATATCCCCCGGATCCTTTTCGCGCGCGGCGAAGATATCGGTGATGAGGATTTCGTCTGCCTCGCGGCAGCAATCGATATAATCTGAAAACAGGCGCTTGACGCGCGAGTAAGTATGTGGCTGCATGACGGCCCACAGGCGCGCGGGGCGCTGCAGCTTGGCGATGGACAGGGCGTTTTTCATCTCCGTGGGATTATGACCGTAGTCGTGGTATAACCGCACGCCCTCTACGGCGCCCGTCAGCTCGAAGCGGCGGTGCGCGCCGGCGAAGGCTTCGATCGCGCGCGCAGCCGCTTCGTCTGCGGCGCCCAGCGCATGCCCAGCAGCCAGCGCGGCCAGCGCGTTGAGCACGTTGAAAAAGCCGGGCACGCGCATTTGAATATGCGAGAGCGTTTTGCCCTTATAGACGAGATCAAAAATTCCGTGCCCCGTCTCGTCGTAGCAAAGATTGGCTGGATGCCAGTCGTTTTGGCCATTGAAGCCGAAGGTCTCGCAGCGGCATGCCAGCTTTTTCAGGAGCCCGAGGACGCGCGCATCGTCGCCGTTGCCGATGCAAAGGCCGTCCTCCGGCAAGAGGGCGAGGAATTTGCCGAAGGTCTGCGTAATGTCGTCGATGTCCTTATAAAAGTCCAAATGATCCGCTTCGATGTTGAGCACGACGGCGATGGTCGGACGCAGATGCAAAAAGCTGGCGTTGAATTCACACGCTTCGGCGAGGAATGCGTCGCCGCCGCCGATACGCGTGCTGCCGCCGATCGCGTCCAGTTGCCCGCCGATGTGAATGGTCGGATCGAGCCCCGCCTCCATCGCAAGCTGGGAGAGCATGGCGGTCGTCGTCGTCTTGCCGTGCGTGCCGCATATGCCGACCGCTCGGGGATAGCCCTCCATAAGCTGCCCCAGCAGCGTCGCGCGCTCCATGCTGGGTATGCTAAGCCGGTCCAATGCCAAACGTTCGGGGTTGTCCGGGGCGATCGCCGCCGTATAGACGACGAGATCCGCGCCTTCTACGTTTTGCGGCCGGTGGCCGATTGAGACGGGGATACCGAGCGCGCGCAACTTTTCCGTGGCGTACGACTCGGTCCCGTCTGAACCCGTAACGGCGTAGCCCTTTTGCAGTAGCATCTCGGCCAGGCCGGACATGGAACTGCCGCCGATGCCGATCATGTGGACGCGCCGCCCGGTATAATCCCGAATATGCGGTGAAAGCATAAGGTCACTCCTTTTCTGAAACCGAAGCCCAAAGGGCCGGATATCCATTATTATACGCTTTTAATGGCCCTTGTATCAACTGCTTTATCAAAAAAGGGGGGATGAACGCCCCATGCGCGGCAGGCAATCTGTATAAACGACGATTTCTCAGAAAAACTCGAACAAAAAGAATGAAAAATATGCGTTTGTACTGGATTTTGCCTGAAAAGTGAATTATAATAAGGCTTATGCAGAGAATCATTCGTAGTTTTAAAGGGGGATCATCCATGGACCGTATCAGGCGCAACGAGCGTCTTGCCGCGATGACGCGCATACTGACGGCTGCGCCGAATCATATCTTTACGCTCAGCTATTTCTGCGACATGTTTGGGGCGGCGAAGTCGACGCTGAGCGAGGATATCGACATCCTGCGCGTCGTGTTTTCGCAGTTTCGTCTGGGCCAGTTGGAGACGGTGACGGGCGCCGCCGGCGGCGTTCGATATCGCACGATGCTGGTGGGGGCGGATGCGCGCTGCTGCGTGCAGCAGTTGGCGGAGATGCTCTCCGCGCCGGGGCGCGTGTTGCCCGGCGGCTTTGTGTACATGGCGGACGTGCTCTCCATGCCGGATCTGGTCGAAAAAATGGGGATGATCATGGCCTCGCAGTACTACCTCAAAGAACCGGATTTTGTGCTCACGATGGAGACGAAGGGCATTCCGGTGGCGCTAATGGCCGCCAAAGCGTTGGACGTGCCGCTCGTCATCGTTCGGCGCGACAGCAAGGTTTATGAAGGACCGGCGGTGAACATCAACTACCTATCCGGGTCGGCTGGGCGCGTGGAGACGATGTCTCTCTCACGCAGGGCGGTTCGCGAGGGGCAGCGCGCGCTGATTGTGGATGATTTCATGCGCGCGGGAGGGACGGCGCGCGGCATGGTGGATATGATGCGCGAGTTTGCGGTGACGGTCGTGGGCATCGCCGTCGTGATGTCCACGAAGGAACCGGTGAAAAAACGCGTGGAAGGCGTAAAATCCCTGCTGCTCATGGAGGATGTGGACGACGCGCAGGACCGTGCGATCATCCATCCTTCCGATTGGCTTCTCTAGGATGATCGATAGGAGGCGTAGCATATGGACCGTATAGCACTGATTCTTGCTGCCGACGACGGCGCGCAGATGCAGTCCGGCATTCCCAAGGCGCTGCACGCGCTGTGCGGCAGAACGATGATCGAGCACGTCGGGCACGCGATGAAAACCGTGTGCAGCGACGTCGCGTACGTGCTTGGAGGGAGCAGCGAGGCGGTGCTGGGATGCATCGGCGCAGACGTCCCATACGTACTACAAAACCCGGACGATGGCTGGGGCACGGCCCGTGCGGTACGCGCGGCGATGCCGCTGCTCGCAGGGCGGGACGGATGCGTGCTCATCGCGCCCGGCGACATGCCGCTCATCAGTGAAGAATCGCTCGCAAGGCTTGTACGCGCTGTAGAGGAGGACGATAACCCCGCGGCGCTGCTTTATGCGACGATGGAAAACCCGGCCGGTTATAGCCGAATCGTCCGCGATGAATTGGGGCAGGTGCAGTCGATCGCTAAAAACGAAAGGTTGACGCAGGCACAGTCGCGTATCCGGGCCTGTAACGCCTCGGTCTATTGCTTTCGCATCGACGTGCTGATGTGGGCGCTGCCCCTGGTGAAGCCCAGCGAGGCGGACGGCCTGTATCACCTGTCGGACGTGGTCGCCATACTGAGCGGCGCCGGCTACCGCGTGCAGGGCGTGAAGACGCACGATCCCATGGAGTGTATCGACGTCGACGACTGTGCGCAGCTCGCGCAGGCGGGGAAGGCCCTGCGCTATCGGATCAATAGGCGGCTCATGAAGGCCGGCGTAACCATGATCGACCCAGATGCGACCTATATCGATTCGGACGTCACGATCGGCTCGGGCACGATGGTATATCCGGGCTGCGTGCTCGAGGCGGGGACGCAGATCGGCAAGCACTGCAAGCTTCTGCCGGGCAGCCGGATTCACAAGGCCCGAATCGGCGACCAGGTGACCGTCGAGAGCTCGGTCATTTTGGATGCGGAGGTAGAATCGGGCACGACCGTCGGTCCGTTTGCTTATCTCAGGCCCGGAACGCGCGTTGGAAAGGGCTGCCGGGTCGGCGACTTTGTGGAGATTAAAAACAGCTCGATCGGAGACGGTACGAAGGTTTCGCACCTGACGTACGTAGGCGACAGCGACTTGGGCGAGCAAATCAACCTCGGCTGCGGCGTCGTGTTCGTCAACTACGACGGGAAGACAAAGCGCCGTTCCCGGGTGGGCGATCATGCCTTCATCGGCTGCAACGTCAATCTCGTCGCGCCGGTGAACGTCGGAGCGGACGCCTATATTGCGGCGGGATCGACCGTGACGCGCGACGTACCAGAGGGCGCGCTGCTCGTGGCGCGAGAGCGCGAAACGGTCAAGGAAGGCTGGGTTCAGGCGCGCAGGGAGCAGGGAAAACTCTAAGCGCGTCGAATAGACATAAACCGAACATTGGAAAATGCAGCGGGGGAGGCGCAGGCTTTCCCCGCATCGCCCTGTTTTGGACCGGGGCGTAAAGAAGAGGGGTTTTGAATATGTTTGTCCTCGTAGGGCTGGGCAATCCGGGCGGCGCTTACGCGCGCACGCGCCACAACGTGGGCTTTGACGTGATCGACATGCTCGTGGAAAAGCTGGGCCTCGGCGCGCCCAAGAAGATGTGCAGCGCGCTCGTTTGGGAAACGCGCATGGGTGCGCAACGCGTCGCGCTTTGCAAGCCGCAGACGTATATGAACGACAGCGGGCGCAGCGTCGTCGAACTGGTGAACTGGTATAAACCCGAGGATGGACGGCTGCTCGTCATCTACGACGACATCGACCTGCCGCTGGGCAAGCTGCGCCTGCGTCCTAGCGGCAGCGCGGGCACGCATAACGGCATGCGCTCGATCGTCGGCCTCCTAGGCCGGCAGGATTTCCCACGCCTGCGCGTAGGCATTGGCGCGCGACCCGAGGGCTGGGAGCTGGCGAACTGGGTGCTTTCGCACTATCAGACGCAGGAAGAGCGCGAGACGCAGTTTAGCGCCTTCCTGCGCGCGGCGGATACCGCCGTGACGTTCGTGCAGGAGGGCGTTCAGGCGGCGATGCAGGCCTGTAACGCCAAAAGCTGAGGAGGAACGTATGGCGAACGAATTTTTGTTTAAGCCACTGCAAGACTGGGAGCCTTACCGCCAGCTACTCGCGGACGTGCGCGTGCATGCGCTTACGGCGGCTTACGGCATGAGCGAGGTGCAAAAGGCGCATCTCGTTTCCGCGCTCGCACGCGATACCGGCCGTCCCGTGCTCTTCGTCGTCGGGAGCGATCAGATCGCCGCGCGCGCTAACGAGGACATGCTGCAGATGCTGGGCGGCGGCGCGGCGCTGTTTCCCGCTCGTGAGGTAACCTTCTATCAGGCGGTCGCGCAAAGCCACGAGCTCGCGTGCAGGCGGCTTGAGACGCTGCAGCGCCTGCGCGCGGGGGAGGCGCGAATCGTCGTCGCGCCGATCGATGCGCTCATGCACCGTCTGATGCCCCAGGCCCTGTTCGCATCCCATACGGTGCGCCTAGCTGAAGGCGACGTCTTTGCCCCGGGGGATCTGGCGGCGGCGCTATCGCAGGCGGGCTATGCCAGAGAGGAGATGGTCGAAGGCAAGGGGCAGTTCGCGCTGCGCGGCGGAATCCTGGATATCTATCCGCCGGATGCGCTCAGCGCGCTACGCGTCGAGTTTTTCGACGACGAGGTCGATTCCATCCGCACGTTCGACGTGCTCACCCAGCGATCGCAGGACCGTCTCAAGGCTGCAGTCATTGCGCCAGCGGCGGAGGCGCTCGTCGATGTGAGCCGCGCCGGTCAGGCCGCCGCGCGCCTTCGCTCCGAGCTCGACCGGGCGCTGCGCTCTGCGGAGGGCCGTGCGCAGGAATCGATCCTAGGCTCCCTGCCGATGCAAGGCGAGTATCTGTCGGGAGAATTCGACGTGGCGCGCGAGGTGCTCTCACGCGCGGCCAGGCCGGGCACGCCCAGGGAGCGCCTGGAGGGCGCGGTGAGCGATATCGCGGACGCATTAGAGGCGGGCCGCTACGTGCGCGGGTTGGAACCGTATATGAATCTGCTCTACGATACGGACGAGACGATCCTGTCCTACATGAAGGACCCGATCGTCGTGCTTGATGAGCCGGACCGCCTGCGTGAGCGGTGTGAAAACCGACATTTTGAATTCATCGAATCGTTTAAGAGCGCGCTCGAGCGTTCCGAGGCGTTGAGCGTGCAGGCCGAGCTGCTCCTGGACTTTGCCCAGCTGATGCCCAAGCTCAAGGCCCAGGGGGCCGTGGCGATGACAGGCTTTTTGCGTACGATGGGCGGGCTTGCGCCCCAGGATGTCGTGCAGCTGGACGGGACCGGCGTATCCGGTTATCAGGGACAGTTGAAAGATCTGTGCGCCGATATAGCGCGCTGGCAGCGGGATGGATGGCGCATCGCCCTGCTGTCTGGCGGCGTGGCGCGCGGCCAGCGCCTGCTCGCCTCGCTCAGCGAGCTCGGCACCAGCTGCGCTTTCCAAGAGGACGGCGGCGCGCTCGAGCCGGGCGAATGCGCGGTGATACCGCTCGCGCTCACGCACGGTTTTCAATACCCGCAGATTCGCCTGATCGTCATCTCAGACGGCGATATCTTCGGCGTGGCGCAAAAAAAGACGCGCTCACGGCAGAAGAAGGCCGGGGAGAAGATCGCTGCGTTTACAGATCTGAAGACGGGCGACTACGTCGTACACGAGACGCACGGCATCGGCGTCTATCAGGGCACGGTGCGCATTTCGAGCGAGGGCACGTATCGCGATTATCTGTTCATCCAATATCAGGGGAACGACAAGCTCTATGTGCCGACCGATCAGCTCGACCGCATTCAGAAATACATCGGCGCCCAGGGCGTAGCCCCGCGCATCAACAAGCTGGGCGGTTCCGAATGGAAGCGTCAGAAGGCCAAGGTCAAGCAGTCCATCAAGCAGCTGGCGTTCGACCTGGTGCAGCTCTACGCCGAGCGTAAGGCGAAGAAGGGGTTCGCATTTTCCGCGGATACGCCGTGGCAACGCCAGTTTGAAGAGAATTTCCCGTTCGAGGAGACGCCGGACCAGCTGCAGTCCATCGCCGACATCAAGGCGGACATGCAAAGCTCCAGCACCATGGATAGGCTGCTGTGTGGCGACGTGGGGTACGGCAAGACGGAGGTAGCCCTCAGGGCCGCGTTTAAGGCGGTCATGGACGGCAAGCAGGTCGCCTTTCTGGCGCCCACGACGATCCTCGTACAGCAGCATTACAATACGATCGTGAAGCGCTTTGAGGGTTTCCCCGTGCGCGCAGAGGTCATTAGCCGCTTCAAAACGGCGGCGGAGCAGCGAAAAATCCTCCAATCGCTGAAGGCCGGCTCTGTCGACATCCTGGTGGGCACGCACCGGCTGCTGGGCAAGGACGTCGTCTTCAAAGACTTGGGCCTGCTTGTCGTGGATGAGGAGCAGCGTTTCGGCGTGGCGCACAAGGAGAGCATCAAGAACCTGAAGAGCAGCGTGGACGTGCTGACCCTGTCTGCGACGCCGATCCCGCGCACGCTGCACATGTCCATGGTCGGCATCCGAGATATGAGCCTGCTGGAGACGCCGCCGGACGAGCGTTATCCCGTGCAAACCTATGTGATCGAGTACCAGGATGGCCTGATCCGCGATGCGATCCTGCGCGAGCTGCAGCGCGGCGGCCAGGTATACTTCCTCTACAACCGCGTGGATACCATCGACCAGTGCCACGCAAAGCTCGCGCAGCTCGTACCGGAGGCGCGGATCGCGGTCGGCCACGGACAGATGCGCGAGCACGCGCTCGAGGACGTAATGCTCGACTTTTACGAGCACAAGTACGACGTGCTGCTGTGCACGACGATCATCGAATCGGGGCTGGACGTCCCCAACGCGAATACGCTGATCGTCTATGACGCGGATCATTTCGGCCTCTCGCAGCTCTATCAGCTGCGCGGGCGCGTAGGGCGTTCTAACCGCCTGGCCTACGCTTATCTGACGGTTCGCCCGGGCAAGGTGCTCAGCGAGGTATCGCAAAAGCGTCTGGACGCGATCCGCGAGTTTACGGAGTTTGGGTCGGGCTTTCGCATCGCCATGCGCGACCTGGAGCTACGCGGCGCGGGCAATATCCTGGGTCCGGAACAGAGCGGGCATCTGTCCACAGTGGGCTACGACATGTACTGCAAGCTCATCGAGGAGAGCGTACGCGAGATTCAGGGCGAGATGGGCGTAGCGGCGGAGGACATCGAGGCGCGCGTGGAGCTGCATGTCGACGCCTATTTGCCTATGGAATACGTCGGCGGCGAACAGCAGCGCATCGAGGTATACAAGAAAATCGCTTCGATCGAGGACAGCGATTCGCGCGACGACGTGGAGGAGGAGCTCATCGACCGCTTTGGCGACGAGCCGCAGCCCGTCGTCAACCTGGTGGCGATCGCACACCTGAAGGCGATGTGCGAGCGCCTGGGCGTCGATCTCATCCTACACCGCGGCGGCCAGCTACAGATGCGCTTTTCGCCTTATGCCAAGCCGGACGGCGCAAGGCTGCTCGCCGCCGTTCAGGGGGTGGACAAGAGGCTGGTCTTCTCGGCCGCGCAGCCGCCGAGCCTAGGGCTGCGCGATCCCTCCCTTAGCGCGGAGGACATGCTGCATGAGGGCGTGCGGGTGATGGAAAAGGTGATAAAGAACATGGCCCATAATTGAATAGAGCATACGAAGGCGGACGAAATCGGTTTTTTTCGTCCGCCTTCAAGGGTTTAGAGTGTTTTTGTCGAATTGATACCGTATTGTATGGAGAGGCGACCGACCGACGGAAAGGAGATGTCCCATGAACGTACGGGAGCAGCTCGAGGAACGCGAGATGCGTTTTTTATCGCCGTATGCCGTGGGGAGCGCCATGTCGCGAGGGCGAGCGCGGGAAATCGAGCCCTGCACATTGCGCACCGCGTTCCAGCGCGATCGCGACCGCATCCTTCACTGCAAATCGTTTCGCAGGTTGAAGGGCAAGACGCAGGTCTTTTTGGCGCCGCAGGGGGATCACTACCGCACGAGGCTTACGCATACGTTGGAGGTCTCGCAGGTCGCGCGTTCTATCGCGCGGGCGCTTTCGCTCAACGAGGACTTGACGGAGGCGATCGCCTTGGGGCATGACCTGGGGCATACGCCGTTCGGGCATATGGGCGAGCGGACGTTGGACCGCATGACGCCGGAGGGCTTTCATCACAACGAACAAAGCCTGCGCGTCGTGGATGTACTCGAGGATCTGAACCTTACCTGGGAGGTGCGCGACGGCATCGTCCATCACTCGGGCAAGCAGCCCGCCGCGACGTTGGAGGGGCGCTGCGTGCACTTTGCCGACCGCATCGCTTATATCAATCACGACATCGACGACGCCATCCGCGCGGGCGTGCTGCATAAGGACGAGCTGCCCAAGGGCTGTATCGCCACGCTCGGCGATACGAACGGCAAGCGGCTCAACACCATGATTTCCGACATCGTTCAAAACAGCGAGGACAAGGACGACATTTCCATGTCGGATGAGATCTGGCAGGCCAGTATGGAGCTGCGCGCCTTCCTCTTTAGCCGGGTATATTCGCGCGAGTGGGCCGCGGGCGAGGAACAGAAGGCCGATCACGTCGTGGAGGCGCTTTACCTTCACTATATAGACCATCCGGGCCAAATGCCCCTCGAATACGTTGAGACCAGCTATCGCGAGGGTATCGAGCGCAGCGTATGCGATTTTATCGCCTGTATGACGGACCGTTACGCCGTCGCTACCTACCAGAAGCTATTCATCCCCAGCTCGTTCGACAGCCTATAAAGAATCGCCGTATTGCACCCGCAAGGCAGGGAAAACAAGCCGATATGGCGAAATAACCGAAGGACGGTGAAGATATTTGGCAGGGCGTTTTCCGCCGCAGTGGCTCGACGAACTGCGCGCGCGCGCAGACATCGTCTCGGTCGTGTCGCAGTACGTCGTGCTCAAACAAAACGGGCGCCGCTTCTGGGGGCTTTGCCCCTTCCATGGCGAAAAAACCGCCTCCTTCAGCGTCGATCCGGAAAGGCAGATGTATTACTGTTTCGGCTGCAAGGCGGGCGGAAGCGTGATTCAGTTCGTCATGGACATGGAGCATATGGAGTTCGTGGACGCCGTAAAGCACTTGGCCGACCAGGTGCACATGGATTTGCCCCAGATGACGCACAGCGCCGACGAGGCGCAAAGGAAGAGCGAGCGGGAGCGCCTGCTCAGCGCAAACGTGGAGGCTGCCCGCTTTTACCATGCGCAGCTATGGAAGAGCGAGAGCGCGCAGGTGCTCAGTTATCTGCACGAGCGCGGGCTGGACGACGGAACCATCCGCCAGTTCGGCCTGGGCGCGACGCCGCCGGGCTGGGACGCTCTGACGCAATACCTCCTCTCTAAGGGATTTACCCTCGAAGAGCTGACCCGCGCGTGTATCACGGTTCAAAAGGAGCAAAAGGTCTACGACATGTTTCGCAACCGCGCGATCTTCCCGATCATCAACGCGCAGGGCAGCGTGTTAGGATTCGGCGGGCGGGCGTTAGGGGATGCAAAGCCTAAATACCTCAACTCGTCCGATACGCCCGTGTTCAACAAGCGCCTGGGCGTCTACGCGGCGAATTTGCTGCGGCGCCAGCGCGGGCTGAGGCGCGTTATCCTGGTGGAGGGGTATATGGACGTCGTCTCGCTCGTGCAGCGCGGCGTAGCGGGCGTGGTGGCCACGCTCGGTACGTCGCTCACGGTCGAGCAAGCGCGCCTGCTCAAGCGTTACGCCCCGGAAATTTGGGTAGCGTACGACGGCGACGCGGCGGGCCAGCATGCGATCCTTCGAGCCCTGGACATCTTTGATGCGGAGGGGATACCGGCCAGGGTGCTCTATTTTCCGGACAATCTGGACCCGGACGAGTTCATCCGCAGGGATGGCTTGCAAGCGTTTGAGCAGCTGACGCCCATGGACGCGGTCTCTTACCGTATGCAGCGCGCGGCGGACGGTTTGGACCTGTCCACGCAGGAGGGACGCACGCAGTACGCCGTGGAATGCGCAAAATTTTTAAAAAAAATTAGTGAACCGGTGGAACTGGACAGCTATATACAGCGTCTGATGATAGAGACGGGTTTTCCACGCGAGGTGCTGATGCAACAGGTGGGTAGGCCGCTCGCGCAGCCGTCGCCCGCGCAGGCGCTGTACAAGCGGCGCGAGCGCGCCGCCGCGGACAAGCAGGCATTCCTGCCCGATCATCTGAAGGCCGAGCAGTCGATCCTGTCGCTGCTCTCTTCGGGGCGAATGGAGCCGGGGCTCGTCCAGGCGGATGATTTTACTGTGCCGCTGCACAAGCAGATGGCCGAAGCCTTCCTGTCCGGGCAATCTGCCAGCGCCTTGCTGGAAGAGATGGAGGAGGAAACGCAGCGCGCCGAGGCGGCGCAAATTATGGAATGTGAACCCAAAGGTGAAGCGGACGTCACGCTGAAAGTCGTCTCGGATTGTCTGGAGCGCATGCGCAGATACCGCATACAGGCGAGAATTGACGCGTTGCAGGCAAAGCTCGTGACGCTTAAGGGCGAGGAACGAAAAGAAGCGCTCGGGCAGCTGATGCCGCTTCTGGAGCAACTGCGCCACACCAAGGCCGGCCGAAAGGAATGATCCAATTGAGCAACACACCGGATGCGAACAAAAGCAAGATAGAAGAGCTGATCCAGGCCGGGAAGGCCAAGGGGGCGCTCACCTATAAGGAAATCATGAACCAGCTGGTGGAAATGGAGATCGAGCCGGACCAATTCGATAAAATTCTGGATACCCTGGAATCGATGGGCGTCCGCGTCGTAAACGGCGAGGATGCGCAGGCGGAGGTCGCGGAGCCAGTAGAGGAGATCGACATCTCCGTCCCCGAGGGGGTCGGCATCGACGATCCGGTGCGCATGTACCTCAAGGAGATCGGCAAGGTGCCTTTGCTCTCGCCGGACGAGGAAATCGAAATTGCCAAGCGCATGGAGGCCGGCGATGCACAGGCCAAGCGCAAGCTGGCCGAGGCCAATTTGCGTCTGGTCGTTTCTATCGCCAAGCGCTACGTCGGCAGAGGTATGCTCTTCCTGGATTTGATTCAGGAGGGGAACCTGGGGCTCATCAAGGCGGTTGAAAAGTTCGATTACCGCAAGGGATATAAATTTTCAACGTATGCTACCTGGTGGATCCGTCAGGCGATCACGCGGGCCATCGCCGATCAGGCCAGGACGATCCGCATCCCCGTGCACATGGTCGAAACGATCAATAAGCTTATCCGCGTGTCGCGCCAGCTTTTACAGGAATACGGCAGGGAGCCGCTGCCCGAGGAAATTGCCAAGGAGATGGACATCCCGGTGGAAAAGGTGCGCGAGATCATCAAGATCGCACAGGAGCCCGTATCGCTTGAGACGCCGATCGGTGAGGAGGAGGACAGCCATCTGGGCGATTTCATCCCCGACGACGAGGCGCCCGCGCCTGCCGACGCGGCATCCTTTATGCTGATGAAGGAGCAGCTCATCGACGTGCTCGATACGCTCACGGACCGCGAGAAAAAGGTACTGCGCTTGCGCTTTGGCCTGGACGACGGACGCCAGCGCACTCTGGAAGAGGTCGGAAGGGAGTTTAACGTTACGCGCGAGCGCATCCGCCAGATCGAGGCGAAGGCGCTGCGC
Organism: Bacillota bacterium; assembly: GCA_023404715.1. GTDB lineage: Bacteria > Bacillota > Clostridia > Christensenellales > Aristaeellaceae > Beduinella. The sequence goes on from JAEYAR010000216.1 coordinate 19,355, forward strand.
AAGCTGCGCCATCCGAGCCGATCGAAGAAGCTAAAGGATTTTCTGGAATAGGGGGGCTATCCCCCTTTTTCTTGCGTTGATGGAGGGTAAGCGTGCAAGAGATTCTATTGGACGAGCGGCTGGAGGCGATTGCCCAGTTGGCCCAAGGGGCGCAGACGGCAGCAGATATCGGCGCAGACCACGGCTATCTGGCCTGCGCCCTGCTGGAGAGAGACCCGGGCCTGCGAATGACCGTATCCGACGTCAGCGCGCCGTCGCTCGAGAAGGCGCGCCGTCTGCTCGCGGCACGAGGTTATCTGGATCGAGCGTTCCTTTGCGTGGCCGATGGGCTGGGCGGCCTGCATGCGCCCGTAGATCTGATCGTCATCGCCGGGATGGGGGCAAAGACGATCCGCACGATCTTGCAGGAAGGCAGAGCGCGCATCGGGGATGCGCGGCTGCTTTTGCAGCCGAACCTGGACGTCCACCGGCTGCGCGCATGGCTTTGTGAGAGCGGGTTTTGCATCGAGACGGAGCGCGTCGCGCGCGCGGCGGGCCGCTTTTACCCTATCATTTGCGTAAGGCAGGGAAAGAGCCGGCCGCTCTCGGGCAAAGACGCGTTTTTAGGGCCGGCGTTGCGACGCGAACGTCCGGCGCATTATAAAGAATACCTTTTGTGGCTGAGGGATGTGCGCGTTAGAGAGCGCGCGCACGTGGCCGAGGGGACGACGCCGCACGCCCTCGCGCGCAGAAAAGAGCTGGAAGAACAGCTTATGTGGATTGAGGAGGCGCTTTGATGCAGGCAAAGGTAAAGGACGTCGTATCCGTGATCGATGCGATTGCGCCGTTCGATTCGGCTATGGGGTGGGATAACGTCGGCTTGCTTGCGGGAGATCCAGAGGCTTCCGTCTCTCGCATCGTAACGGCGCTGGACGTAGCGCCCGGCGTGATCGAGGAGGCGCAGGCGCAGGGCGCCGCGCTGATCGTCACCCATCATCCGCTCTTGTTTGCCCCGGTGCGCAGGCTCTGTGCGGACGAGCCGCAGGGCGATCTGATCGTCTCGCTGCTGGGGGCCGGCATCGCCTTGATCGCCGCGCACACGAACTGGGACCTCGCGCCCGGCGGCGCAAACGACGCGTTGATGCAGGCGGCGGGCTTTCCAGGCGCCGTGGGCGAGGGGACGCTGCGCACGGCGCCGGTTGCGGATAAGGCGCCGGACGCGCTTTTAGCGCAGTTGTCCGAAAGGCTGAAGACGACGGCGCTGTTCTTCGGAAACCGTGAAAGGCCCGTGCGGCGGCTCGCCAGCTGCTCGGGCGCGGGCGGGGATGCGCTTCGCGCGGCGCGGGATACGGGCGCGGACTGTTACCTCACGGGGGAACTGAAGCATCACGAATTGCTCGAGGCGATGCAGCTGGGTCTGCGCGTGGTGCTCGTCGGGCACAGAGCGAGCGAAGAACCGGCTGTAGACGCGCTAAATCGCGCTTTACAAAGCCGTCTGAATGCGTTACAATATTCTGTACGTGTCATTCGCTCAAAGGTCAATCCTTTTTCTTAAGGGCGAACCAGGGTAGGAGGTTTTTTCGTGGAACAGCAATTAGAACTTTTATGGCAATACCAACAGGTCGATATGGAGGTCGAGCGTTTCGAGCGCGAAATGCGTCAGGCGCCGAACCGTCAGAAGCTGCTCAAGCAGCGTGATTTTCTGATGGAGCAGCAAAATGTCGTCAAGCGCATCGAACAGGAAGTGGCCATCATGTCCGACCGCATGGAGGCTATCCGCGACGAGATCACCCGCCTTCAAAACGCCGTCGCGGAGCTTTCGGCCCAGACGGAGAAGAATCCGCCCGAGACGGTGGAGGATGCGCGCCGTCAAATCCAGTCCGCGCAAAAATATGTCAATACCATCACGCGTTATGAGACGGAGCTGAGCAAGCTGCGCAAGGACGCGGACCAGCGCGACCGCCATCAGCATGAGGCGCGCGTGCGCGCGGCCAAAACGCGCGCCGAGTTCGATCAGCTGAAAAAGGTATACGACGTTGAGTATAAAAAACAGTCTGAGGAGCTGGAACGCCTGCGCCGCCGCGCGGGCCAGGCGGCCAAGGATATCGACGCCGAAATGCTCGAAAAATATAAGGTCATCAAGAAGCATAGCCTTCCGCCGATGACGCGGCTGCAGGGCGACCGCTGCGGCGGGTGCAATATGTCCCTACCCGCGGCTGTGCTCGGCCAGATCCGCTCCGGCAGCGCGGCTGTGGAATGCGAAAATTGCGGGCGCATCATCATCACCCAGTAATACGTTTAAGGATCCGGCGCGGCCGTGCGGGCCATTTCACAGAAAGATTTTGCTTGACAGCGCCGTCGCCATATGCTATCCTTCATAAGGTTGTGAGGCTGCCGAGCGATCGCGTGCTTCGGCATGAGGAAAGTCCGAGCTCCATAGGGCAGGGTGCCGGGTAATACCCGGTGGAGGCGACTCCAAGGAAAGTGCAACAGAGAGATACCGCACGCTTGCGTGTAAGGATGGAAAGGCGAGGTAAGAGCTCACCAGCGGCTTGGCGACTTGTCCGTTATGTAAACCCCACCCGGTGCAAGATACGATAGAGCGCATATGGCGGCCCGTCATGCTCTAGGATTTCGCTGGAACCTGCCGGTAACGGCAGGTCTAGATAGATGATCGTTCAAGACAGAACTCGGCTTACAGGCTTCGCTCACAACCGTATGGGGCGCGCATCCGCACGAGGAGGCGCGCCCTAAAATATAATCTGAAATCCCCTTGTATGAAACTGCAATCTGTGCTATAATATTTCGGAAATCGCACTCGTGCCGGTTTATTTGTCCTGCCTAAGAGGCCCAAATAAAGGTAAGGCACGGGGAGGTTAAAAAAGGAGGAAACCCTAATGGCAGTTATCTCTATGAAGCAGCTCCTGGAAGCCGGCGTTCACTTCGGCCACCAGACCCGCCGCTGGAACCCCAAAATGGCGCCCTACATCTTCACCGAGCGCAACGGCATCTACATCATCGACCTGCAAAAGACCGTCCGCAAGATCGACGAGGCCTATATGTTCGTGCGCAACCTCGCGATGGAGGGCAAGACCGTCCTGTTCGTCGGCACCAAGAAGCAGGCGCAGGAGTCCATCGAGCAGGAAGCTAAGCGCTGTAACATGTTCTATGTCAACAACCGCTGGCTGGGCGGCATGCTGACCAACTTCAAGACCATCAAGACCCGCATCGGTCGCCTCAACGCGATCGACGCGATGGAGCAACGCGGCGATTTCGACGTGCTTCCCAAGAAGGAAGTCATCAAGCTCGAGGCCGAGCGCGAAAAGCTCGAGGCTAACCTGGGCGGTATCCGCGAAATGAAGAACCTGCCGGGCGCGCTGTTCGTCGTCGACCCGCGCAAGGAGCATATCGCCGTGACCGAGGCGCGCATCCTGAACATCCCGATCGTCGCGATCGTGGATACCAACTGCGATCCGGACGAGATCGACTACGTGATCCCGGGCAATGACGACGCCATCCGCGCAGTCAAGCTGATCGCCGGCAAGATGGCCGATGCGATCCTCGAGGGCAAGCAGGGCGAGCAGGCGGAACCGGAAACGACGGAGGCCGCCGCGCAGTAAGGTTTAAACGAAACGCAACAGGAGGAGTATACGATGGAAATCACCTCTAGCATGGTCAAGGATCTCCGCGAGCGCACTGGCGCTGGCATGATGGACTGCAAGAAGGCGCTCGTCGAATGCGAGGGCAATGTAGATAAGGCGATCGATTATCTGCGTGAGAAGGGCATCGCCAAGGCCGCAAAAAAGGCCGGCCGTATTGCGGCGGAGGGTCTGGTAGACTCGTACATCCACATGGGCGGTCGCATCGGCGTACTGCTCGAGGTCAATTGCGAGACTGATTTTGTGGCCAAGACAGACAACTTCAAGAGTCTCGTGCACGATATCGCCATGCATATCGCGGCGGCCAACCCGCAGTATGTGCGCCGCGAGGAAGTGCCGACCGATTCGCTCGAGAAGGAAAAGGAAGTGCTGCGTGCGCAGGCGCTAAACGAGGGCAAGCCCGAGAAGATCGTCGACCGCATGGTCGAAGGCCGCGTTGAAAAGTACTACAAGGAAATCTGCCTGATGGAGCAGCCCTACGTCAAGGATCCCGACAAGACGATCGGCGATTTGATCGGCGAGGCGACGGCAACCATCGGCGAAAAGATCACCATTCGTCGTTTTGTGCGCTATGAGCGCGGCGAGGGCCTGGAGAAGCGCCAGGACAATTTCGCCGAAGAGGTCATGGCGGAAGCCGCGAAGAAGTAATTCGCCTCCAATAAGGAACACCCTCCGTGCTCGCACGGGCGTGTTCCTTTTTTTAAGGCTGGACCAAGAGAGGATGGATGCGTAGATGGAACTCAGGTATAAGCGCGTACTTATTAAGCTAAGCGGCGAAGCGCTCGGGGAAAACGGAAGGCTGTTTGATTTTGAGCAGATCGATCACGTCGCCTCGGTCATTCAAAAGGTGCATGAAATGGGCGCGCAGATCGCGATCGTGATCGGCGCGGGCAATATTTGGCGCGGGCGGCAGGGGCCGGCGGCCAAGATGGGCGCCGTGACGGCCGACCACATGGGCATGCTGGGCACGATGATCAACTCCCTGGCGATGCAGGATGCGCTGGAGCGCCAGGGGATCGCGACGCGGCTGCAGACGGCCGTGGAGATGACGCGCTTTGCCGAGCCCTATACGTATAGGCGCGCGATGCGCCACCTTGAAAAGGGGCGCGTTGTGCTATTCGCCTGCGGAACGGGCAACCCCTTCTTCTCCACCGATACCGCCGCGGCGCTGCGCGCGGTTGAAATTGGCGCCGACGCCATTCTGCTCGCCAAGAATATCGACGGCGTTTACGACGACGACCCGCGCCAGAACCCGGACGCCAAGCTGCTCAAGGACATCACCTACGCGCAGGCGCAGCTGCGGGGACTACGGGTGATGGATGCGGCCGCGGTGACCATCTGTATGGAAAACAAGGTGCCGGCGATCCGCGTATTCGGCCTGGACGAGCCGGAAAATATCTTGCGCGTCATACAAGGCGACGAGATGGGTACGCTCGTGCATCCCTAGCCCGAAAATAAAACTCTTGCCAGATACGCGGGAAACGTATACAATATAGACAAGAAAATGCGTTTATAGGAGGAAGCTCCAATGATCAAAGACGTGCTCGATACCGCGAAACAAAAGATGAACAAGACCAAGGAAGTCCTGCGTGCGGATCTCATGGCGATTCGCGCGGGCCGGGCGAATCCGCAGCTGCTCGATCGCATCACGGTCGATTATTACGGTACGGCCACGCCGCTCACGCAGCTGGCGAACATCTCCGCGCCGGAGCCGCGCCTGCTGCAGATTTCGCTTTGGGATGCGAAAATGCTGTCCACCGTCGAAAAGGCAATCCTCAAGAGCGATTTGGGGTTGACCCCTTCCAACGACGGCAAGGTAATCCGCCTGATGCTCCCCGAATTGACCGAGGAGCGCCGCAGGGAGTTGACGAAGGTCGTGCGCAAAAACGCGGAGGAATCCAAGGTTGCAGTCCGTTCGATCCGCCGCGACGCCATGGAGCATTTCAAGAAGATGAAGAAGGACGGCGAAATCACCGAGGACGACCAGAAGAAGGCGGAGGAGGATATCCAGAAGCTCACGGATGCGTCGATCAAGGATATCGACAAGATCTGCGCCGAAAAGGAAAAGGAGATTCTGGACGTCAAATGATGCGCTTTGCGGGATTGCCCCTTGAGACGGCGCTTTCGCGTCTTGCTTCGGAAGGGATTTCGCCTAAGATCGTCAAAACCTGCGCGCCCAGGCGGCGGGACGAAAACGAGGGCGTTTGGCGCGTGCTGCGCTACGATGAAGGCAAAGGCGAGTTGACCGTCGCGCTATTCGTCGATCCCATCGATTCGGCAGAGTAAACACCAAACGCAGGCGGGGCAAACCCCGCCTGTCCTTTTGACGATCCCGGTGAAAGGAATGGCTTATGGCATTTTGGGGAAAAGGAAAAAAGGCGCCTGAAGACGATGGACTAGATAGGGAGCGATTGCCGCGCCATGTGGCGATCATCATGGACGGCAACGGAAGATGGGCGAAAAAGAAAGGCCAACCGCGCGCCATGGGTCATCGCGCAGGGGTGGAGGCGCTGCGGGCGATTATCCGTGAGAGCAGCGATCTGGGCATCGAAGCGCTCACGATCTACGCTTTTTCCACGGAAAATTGGGCGCGCCCTCAAGACGAGGTCGGGGCGTTGATGGCCCTGCTGCTCGAATTCTTCGGCCGGGAAATCGACGAGCTGGACGAAAACCGGGTTTGCATTCGCATCCTTGGCGATGTCGACGGTATGCCGGTCCCCCAGCGTGAAGCGCTGATCTCGGCGATGAAGCGCACGGGCGGCAACCCGGGCCTCAAGCTCAACATCGCGCTCAACTACGGCAGCCGCATGGAGATCGTACGCGCGGCGCGCACGATCGCCGAACGGGCGCTGCAAGGGGAAATCCGCCCCGACCAGGTGGACGAGCGCCTGTTTGAGGCCTGCCTTTACACCGCGGGCCTGCCTGACGTCGATCTGCTCATCCGCACCAGCGGTGAAATGCGGCTGAGCAATTTCCTGCTTTATCAAATTTCGTACGCGGAATTCGTCGTCGTGGATACGCTCTGGCCAGATTTTAACCTGACCGCGTATCGGATGGCGCTCAAGGAATACCAAAAAAGAGACCGGCGCTTCGGCGGCGTAAAAGCGTGACGGGAGGATCAATTCAGATGATTCAACGCATCATCACCGGCGTGTTCGGCATCTCCGCGCTCATCGCGATACTCTATTTCAGGGGTTGGGTGGCATCGCTCGTCGTGGCGGCCATCTGCGTCCTGGGGCTTTACGAAGAATACACGGCCTTTCGGACGGCCGGGCACAAGCCCGCGGCTTGGCCGGGCTTGCTGGCGGCGCTGTGCATGTGGCCGGCGTACGCCTGGAAGGGGCCGTACATCATCCTTCCGCTGCTCGTCTTTGCCATGCTGCTCATCATGCTGGAGATTGTGCGGCGAAAGGAGCCGGATTGGATCGACGCGGCGGCGTCTCTGTATCCGTTGCTTACCGTCTTTTTGCCCATGTCGCTCTTTTTGATCCTGCTGGACGATGGGCGCTATCCCGTTGGCATCGCGTTGGTCGTGCTGACGTTCGTCATCGCCTTTTCGGGCGACATCTTCGCGTACTTCATCGGCTCATTCTTCGGCAAGCGCAAGCTCTGCCCGGCGGTAAGCCCCAAGAAGACGGTCGAAGGATCCGTCGCCGGGCTGGTCGGCGGCGCGCTGACCTGTGTGGCCGCCTTTTACCTATGCGAGCTCGGGGGGATGCAGATGCCGGGCCTTGGCAGCGTGGTGTTGCTCGCCTTGATCGGCGGCGTCGCCGGACAGGTGGGGGATCTGACGGCTTCCCTCGTCAAACGCCACTGCGGCATCAAGGACTTTGGTTCCGTCTTTCCAGGGCACGGCGGGATCATGGACCGTATGGACAGCGTGCTCTTCACGCTGATCGTCGTGTGCTCCTACTGCCTACTGCTCTTGTAAGGAGAGGGTCCGATGCGTAAACTCGCTATTCTCGGGTCGACTGGCTCGATCGGCACGCAGGCGCTGCAGGTGGCGGCGCTGCATCCAGACCGCTTTCGGGTGGCCGCGCTCGTGGCCAGATCGAACCATGCGCTTTTCTTTGAGCAGGTACGCGCCTTCCGTCCGACGCTCGCCGGGCTGGTCGTAAGGCCTGCGTCCATACCGGACGATTTAAAGCATATCGATTGGGTATTCGGGGACGACGCGCTCACCCGCGCGGCCTGCCATGACGATGCGGACGACGTGCTCGTCTCGGTCGTGGGCATCGCAGGGCTATCGGCCGTCATGGCGGCGCTCGATAGCGGCAAGCGCGTGCTGCTCGCGAATAAAGAGCCGCTGGTCGCAGGCGGCGCGCTGGTAACCCAGGCGGCGCGCAGGGCGGGACAGCCTCTGCTGCCGGTGGACAGCGAGCATAGCGCGATCTTTCAGTGTTTGCAGGGGGCGAACGGGAACCGGCCGAGGCGTCTGATGCTGACAGCCTCGGGCGGCCCCTTCCGCACTTGGGATAAAGCGCAGATCGACAGGGCGACAAAGGCGCAGGCGCTGAAGCACCCGAACTGGGTGATGGGGCAAAAGATCACGATCGATTCCGCTAGCATGATGAACAAGGCGCTGGAGGTCATCGAGGCGCGTTGGCTTTTCGACATGCCTGCAGACAAGATCGACGTCCTCGTGCACCCGCAGAGCGTCGTGCACTCGATGGTGGAATACGAGGACGGGGCTTTCATCGCGCAGCTGGGCACGCCCGACATGCGCCTGCCTATTTTGTATGCCATGTCCTGGCCAGAGCGCCTTGCGACGGGCGGGCGGTTTATCGATTGGACGAAGCTGGGCGCGCTGACGTTTGAGCTACCGGACACGGAGAAATTCCCCGCGCTGAAGCTGGCGTATGCGGCGCTGAAAGAGGGCGGAACGGCCTCGGCGGTGCTCAACGGCGCCAACGAAGAGGCGGTGCAGGCTTTCCTCGAAGACAGAATTTGCTTTGGACGAATTGCGGCCATCGTCGAGGAGACGATGCAGCGCGTGCCGCTCGTGCACGCGCCATCGCTCGAGCAGGTGTTTGAGGCGGATCTGGCGGCCCGCAGGGCGGCAAAAGCGCTGCGATGAAAATGGTAGGCGCAAAAAAACGGAGAAGTGGGAAGAATACGCTCTGCCGGCGCGTAGAATAGAATAGCCGGTAGGCGGGGCGAAGCCTTGTACAGATGTGCGACGCCCTCACACGGAATATAAGGAGAGTGTTTTCGACGTTTAGCACGCTTTTCTATGTACTGCTCGCCCTGATCATGCTGGGCATCCTCGTGATGGTACACGAGGCGGGCCATTTTTTTGTCGCACGCTTTTGCGGCATCGAGGTGATGGAATTCTCCATCGGCATGGGGCCGAAGATCTGGTCGCGTACGGGTAAAAAGGGCACGGTCTATTCCCTGCGCGCATTTCCGGTCGGCGGCTATTGCAAATTTTACGGTGAAGACGAAGATAACGAAGACCCGCGCGCGTACAACAAGCAGGCGGTCTGGAAGCGCGCCCTGTCGGTCGTCGCCGGCCCCCTCATGAACTTCGTCGTCGCCATTCTGATCGTGTTCGTCTTTGTTTCAGCCATCGGGGAGGAATATCTTCAAATCCAGGCTGTAAATACCGGCGAGCCCGCGCAGGAAGCGGGGCTCAGGCCCGGCGATGCGCTCATTTACGTAAACGGCGGCCCGATCCTGAGCACCGCACAGGTGACGGAGGCCATCGCGGCAAGCGAGGGAGAGCCCGTTACGCTGACCGTAATGCGTGAGGGCGGATACGAAAACATTCAGGTCTCGCCGCGCTACAACGCGGGGATGGACGCCTACGCGATCGGCGTTACGATCGGCGGCGGCCGCGTTCGCCTGCCCCTCCTCACCAGTTTGCAGGTTTCGGTGAACTGGAACATCTCGGCGGTCAAGAGCATTTGGGAGGCCCTGGCCGGCTTGATTACGCGCGGGGAAGGCGTGGAAAATATGGCCGGGCCGGTCGGGACGATCAACATGATTCAGCAGGGGACGCGCTCAGGCGGGCTGGACATGTATTTGAAGCTCGCTGCGATGATCAGCATCAACCTGGGTATCATGAACCTGCTGCCCATCCCGGGCCTGGACGGCAGCCGACTCATCTTCTTCGGCATCGAGGCGATCCGGCGCAAGCCCGTCAATCCGAACGTCGAGGGCATGATCCATATGTGCGGCTTCGTGCTGCTCATGCTGGTGGTCGTGGTCTTCACCTACAAGGATATCCTGCGCATCTTCGCCTAGCAGGCTGTGTACGAAAGGATGGATGGACAGATGACGAGAAGGGTACAGGCCGGAAGCGTGATAATCGGCGGAGGGGCCCCGGTCAGCGTGCAGTCGATGACGAATACCGACACGAGGGACGTGCAGGCGACGCTCGCCCAGATCCGCGCGTTGGCGAGCGCGGGGGCGGATATCGTCCGCGTATCCGTCTACGATGAACGATGTGCGGACGCGATTCGGGCGCTGGTGGACGGCTCGCCCGTTCCGCTTGTGGCGGACGTGCATTTCGATTACAGGCTGGCGATCGCTGCCGTCGAAAACGGCGTCAGCAAGCTTCGCATCAACCCCGGTAACATCGGGGGCGAAGGGAATGTGCGCAAGCTTGCGGACTGTGTGAAGGCCCATCATATCCCGGTGCGCATCGGCGTCAACTCCGGCTCGGTTGAAAAGGAGATTTTGCAAAAATACGGCGGGCCGACGCCGGAGGGCATGGTGGAAAGCGCGCTCAATCACGCGCGCATGCTGGAGCGCTGTGGGTTTTACGATATGGTGCTGTCGATGAAGGCGTCCAATGTACGCGATACGTTCGACGTATATCGTTTGGCGAGCGAGCGGTGCGATTATCCGCTGCACCTGGGCGTGACAGAGGCCGGCTTGCCAGGCGAAGGGACGCTCAAGTCGGCGATCGGCATCGGCTCCCTGCTGCTTCTGGGCATTGGGGATACGATTCGCGTTTCGCTCACGGGCGACCCCGTGCCGGAGGTTCAGGCGGGCATCGATATTTTGCGCGCGACGGGTCTGCGAAACGACCACATCACCTATATCTCGTGCCCGACCTGCGCTCGCACCTGTATCGACGTTAGCGGCATCATGCGCCGCGTGCAGGAGGCGTTGCGCGGGGTCCGGGCGCCGCTGACGGTGGCGGTGATGGGCTGCGTCGTCAACGGCCCCGGCGAAGCGCGGGAAGCGGATATCGGGATCGCGGGGGGACGTGACGGCGGCGCGTTGTTCGTCCGCGGCAAGGCGCCCCGCAAGGTACAGGGCGATCTGGCGCAGGCGCTGATTGATGAAATTACCGAAATGCTAAAGGGAGAGGAACGATTTTGAGCGCATCGGGATCGTGGCAGACGTTGCTCGGCCAGCCGCTTGCGCCCCTTGCGGCGCATTTGACGCTGGAGCGGGCGAAGATCAGCCGGGACGGGCAGCGCCTGCTCATCTGTTTTACGTCGGACAAGCTGGTGGGAGAACGGGATTTCCTGTCGGTCAAAAAGGCATTGCAGGCATCTTTTCCCGAGTGTCGGGTCTCGCTGCGCATCACCAGCCCTCAGCTCGCGCAAGAATTTAAAAACGACCCGGCCAAGTACGGCGCCGTGCTTACCGGCTGTATCGGCCGGCACTATGCCTCCCTTCGGCCCTGGCTCAAGGACGTCGGCTGGGCGGTCGAGGATGGCGTGCTCAAAGCCATGCTTCCTCTTGACGCCGCGCTGCCGTACTTTGAAAAGAACGACACCGCGGCCTTTATTTCGCGCATCGTAAAGGACGTATTCGCCCTCGAGCTGCCTACGCGTTTTGTCGTAAGCGGCGACCAGGAGCGTCAGATCCAAAAGATATTGGAGGAGCGCAAACAGGAGGAAGCGCTGCTGCTCAAGGAGGTATCCCAGAAGGCGGCGCAGCAGCAGGCGGAGAAGCCCTCTCTGCAGCGCCCGAAGAACGTTTACGGGCGCGTGATCGCGGACCCGGCCGTGGAAATCAAGGAGCTGTTAGAGGATAGCGGCAAGGTGGCCATCTGCGGCGAGGTGTTGACGGTCGAGACGAAGGATCTCAAGGGCGGCGAAATGCTGCTGCTCTCCTTCTCTCTTACGGATTATACGGGCACGATTCAGTGTAAGGCGTTTTTACGTTATAAAAACCGCTTTCGCAAGGCGGATCCGGGCTCGACGGACGCCAAGGAGCCGACCGAGCAGGAAAGGAAGGCCGTACAGGACGTGGTGGACGCCGTGCGGCCGGGCGATTGGCTTGTCGTCCGTGGAGACTGCCAATTCGATAAATTCATGCACGAGGTCGCCGTCATGGTGACCGACATCAACCTCCATGAAAAGCCGCAGCGTCAGGATACGGCGGAGCGAAAGCGCGTGGAGCTGCACCTGCACACGCAAATGAGCAGCATGGATGCCGTATCCTCCGCTTCCGCGCTCATCAAGCGCGCGGCGGAGTGGGGGCATCCGGCCGTCGCCGTGACGGACCACGGCGTCGTACAGGCCTATCCGGAGGCCTTCGGCGCGGCCAAGAAGAACGGCATCAAGCTCATACCCGGCGTCGAGGCCTATCTGACGGACGAGACGACCGTGGTGACCGATCCGGACGAGCGCTCGATCGACGATCCGATCGTGGTGCTCGACTTTGAGACGACGGGGCTCAATCCTCGTAAAGAGCGCGTGATCGAAATCGGCGCGGTGCGCGTTCAGAACGGGCAGATCGTCGAAGAGCTCTCGCTCATGGTAAACCCCGGCACCGCCATCCCGTCGAAGATTACGGAAATTACGGGCATCAACGATAGCATGGTCCGCGATGCGCCGTACGCCCAGGATGCGATCCCACAGCTGCTCGAGTTCATCGGGGACGCCGCGATCGCCGCGCATAACGCTTCCTTCGATACCGCTTTTCTGCGCGAGGAGTGCAAACGGCTGAACATCACGTTTTCCTGCCCTGTCATCGATACGCTGGAGTTTTCACGGCGCATGTATCCCAGCCTCAAGAGCCACCGCTTGGGCGCAGTCTGCAAGTCGCTCGGCATCAGCCTGAAAAACGCGCACCGGGCGGTGCACGACGCGCGGGCGACGGCGCATATGCTCAACAAGATGTTCTTCACCGCGCGCGACCAGGGCGTTACAAAGCTGTCAGACATCAACACGGCCCTGCAGGGCGGCGCGATCGGCGAATCGCACCACATCATCCTGCTGGCCGAGAGCCAGAAGGGCATTGAAAACATCAACCGCATGGTCTCTGAGGCGCATCTGAATTACTTTCACCGTCAGCCGCACACGCCGCGCTCGATCATTCAACAGTATCGAGAGGGCGTCATCGTGGGCTCTGCCTGCGAGGCGGGCGAGCTCTTCCGCGCCATCGTGGACGGCAAGGACGACAGCATCCTTACGCGTATCGCCAGGTTTTATGATTACCTGGAAATTCAGCCCATCGGAAACAATGCCTTCATGATTCGAAACGGTACGGCGGAGGACGAGGAAACGCTGCGGGGTTATAATCGAAAGATCGTTTCGCTCGGGGAAAAGCTGGGCATTCCCGTCGTGGCGACGGGAGACGTGCATTTCTTGGATCCCAAGGACGCGACCTTCCGCGCGATCCTGATGGCCGGCAAGGGCTTTACCGATGCGGATGAACAACCGCCGCTGTATTTTAAGACCACGGACGAGATGCTTGCGGAATTCGCTTACCTGGGCGAGAAAAAATGCGAGGAGGTCGTCATCGACAACCCGCTGAAGATTGCGGAGCGCGTCGGGGACGTGCGGCTCTTTCCGCGTCATCCGGAGGGCAAGGAGACATTCCAGCCCTTCTGGCCGGATGCGGCGGACAACATCCGGATCATGTCCTACGACCAGGCGCGCGAATGGTACGGCGATCCGCTTCCGGAAATGGTAAAGGCCCGCATCGAAAAAGAGCTGGGCGCGATCATCGGATACGGCTTCGCCACGCTGTACAACATCGCGGAAAAGCTGGTTAAGAAGTCCAACGCGGACGGCTATCTGGTCGGTTCCCGCGGATCGGTCGGCTCTTCCTTTGTGGCGCATCTGGTCGGCATCACTGAGGTCAACGCGCTGCCGCCCCATTATCGCTGCCCCTCCTGTAAATATTCCAATTTCGACGTAGATAAGGCGAAGTATAAGGTCGGCGTCGACCTGCCGGAGATGGACTGCCCGGTATGTGGGCAGCCGCTCACGCGCGACGGCTTTGAAATTCCATTCGAGGTATTCCTGGGCTTTAAGGGCGACAAGGTGCCCGACATCGACCTGAACTTCTCGGGCGTCTATCAGCCGCGCGCGCACGCCTACATCGAGGAGCTGTTCGGCAAATCGCAGTGCTTCCGCGCCGGCACGATCGGCACCCTGGCGGACAAGACGGCCTACGGCTTCGTGAGCAAGTATTGCGAGGAACGCGGGCTTCACGTGACCGAGGCGGAAAAAAACAGGCTGGTGCTCGGCTGCGTGGGCGTAAAGCGTACGACGGGGCAGCACCCAGCAGGCATGGTGGTGCTGCCCAAAGAGTATACGATCTATCAGTTTACGGCCATTCAGCATCCGGCTGACGACGTGAACTCCTCGGTCATCACCACGCACTACGACTTCGGCTCCATGCACGACGTGCTCGTCAAGCTGGACGTCCTGGGGCACGACGATCCGACGATGATCCGCATGCTGATGGATATTACGGGCGTAGACGCGCGCACGCTGCCCCTGACCGATCCGAAGGTCATCTCGCTGTTCGCCTCGCCGGAGGCGCTGGGCGTGACACCGGAGCAGATTCACAGCAAGACGGGCACCTACGGCATCCCGGAGTTCGGCACGCGCTTCGTCCGTCAAATGCTGGAGGAGACGAAGCCCACGACCATGAACGAGCTGCTCTCCATTTCAGGCCTATCTCATGGCACGGACGTGTGGATCGGCAACGCGCAGGATCTCATCCACGAAGGCGTCGCGTTGGCGGACTGCATCTGTACGCGCGAGGACATCATGAACGGCTTGATCGCGATCGGCGTCGATTCCAAGCTCGCTTTCGACACCATGGAGAGCGTCCGCAAGGGAAAAGGCCTGAAACCTGAGATGGAGCAGGCGATGATCGAGCACAACGTGCCCGCGTGGTTTATGGATTCGTGTAAAAAGATCAAGTATATGTTTCCCAAGGGACACGCGGTCGCCTATGTCACGATGGCGCTGCGCATCGCCTGGTTTAAGGTGTATATGCCCGAGGCGTATTACGCCGCGTTTTACACGGTGCGCGCCGATTGCTTCGACGCGAGCATCCTGGGAGGCAGCATCGAAAGCCTGGAGGCGCACATGCAGGAGATCGACGCCATCAAGGATCCTACGGCAAAGGACAAGGACATGTATACCCTGCTTGAGCTCGTGCTCGAGATGAACCACAGGCATATTCACTTTGAGCCGGTGGACCTTTACAAATCCCAGGCCGATAAATTTGAGGTGCTCGGCAAAGGCCGGATCCGCATGCCGTTCAACGCGCTGCCGGGCGTCGGCGTAAACGCGGCGCAGGGTATCGTCGACGCCCGGGCGGACGGACCGTTTATCTCGATCGAAGAACTCAAAGAGCGAACCCATCTTTCTGCGTCGGCGATCGACCTATTGAAGGAGAACGGTTGCCTTCGCGGCCTGCCCGAGACGAACCAGGTATCTCTTTTTAGCCTGTAAAGGGCGTAAAACGCGCACTGTTTGCCGCCTTGGGGGTTGTAATTCATTTCTTCTTGTGTTATAATAGCGTGCGTAGGGTAGTAAGACTTGTAATGCCGCATCCGTCGGCATGGGCGAAAGAGTGGGCTTGACATCCCACTCTTTCCTATTGTTCGCCCGCTTCAATGTGAATTTGGGGGGTAACCATGGCGCAAAGCGATATCGTCTCCTTTGTCGTGCCGGCCTGTGAAAAGCTGGCGAATGAAATGCAGTATGAGCTGGTAGACGTAGAGCTCGCCAAAGAGGGCGCCGGCAAATATCTGCGCATTTATATCGACAAGCCGGGCGGCATTACGTTGGACGACTGCGAGGTCTACCATCGGGCGATTGCGCCCAAGGTCGAGCGCGTTGATTACGACTATCTGGAGATCTGCTCCCCCGGAATGGATCGCCCGCTGAAAAAACAGCGGGATTTTGACGCGCATGCGGGAAAAGAAGTGCAGGTTCGCCTCTATAAGCCCGTCGATAAAAAAAAGGTTTTCGAGGGGGTGCTCGTCGGCCTTTTAGACGGCGAGATCGTGCTCGATACGCCGCAGGGGCAGCTGCGTTTTGCGCAAAAAAGCGCTTCTAGCGTCGTGCCCGTACTGCGCTTTGACGAACTGGATTTTGACGACCTAGATGAAGAGGGAGCTGGAGAAGATGAACCGTGAAGTGATCGAGGCCATCGGCGCGCTGGCAAAGGAGAAATCCATCAGCAAGGAAGTGCTGTTCAGCGCGATTGAGGAGGCGCTAAAGTCCGCCTATAAAAAGAACCTGAAAAAGACGACCCCCAACGCGCCCAACGTACGCGTCAATCTGGATCGGGAAGACGGCACCGTGCAGGTCTTTGCCAGAAAGGTCGTCGTCGATGAGGTGACGGACGAGGCGATGGAGATTTCGCTCAGCGGCGCGCGGGCGATTCAGCCCAGCTACGAGGAAGGGGACATCGTCGAAATCGAGGTAACGCCGCGCGATATCGGTCGCGTGGCTGCGCAGACGGCCAAGCAGGTCATCGTGCAGCGCATCCGCGAGGCGGAGCGCGGCATCATCTACGATGAGTACATCGAAAAGGAAAACGAAATCCTGACTGCGATCGTGCAGCGCGTCGAAGGAAAGAACGTGTTCGTCGAGCTGGGCAAGACGGAGGGCATCATCGATCCGGCGCACCATATGCCGGGCGAGGAATACGAGATCGGCGACCGTCTGAAGGTGTACGTGCTCGAGGTGCAGCGCTCTACCAAGGGGCCTCAGGTGCTCGTGTCGCGCACGCATCCGGGCCTCGTCAAGCGATTGTTTGAGCTGGAGGTGCCCGAGATCCAATCCGGCATCGTGCAGATCAAGTCGATCGCCCGCGAAGCGGGTTCGCGTACAAAGATGGCGGTCTTCTCCTCCGATCCGTTGGTCGATCCGGTCGGCTCCTGCGTGGGTCCCCGCGGCGCGCGCGTGGACCGCGTCGTCGAGGAGCTGAAAAACGAAAAGATTGATATCATCAAGTGGTCTGCAGAGCCCTCCGAGTTCATCGCTAACGCGCTCAATCCGGCGCGGGTGCTGGGCGTGTTTGTCTCCGAAAAGGAAAAGGCCTGCCGCGTCATCGTCCCGGACAATCAGCTGTCCCTGGCCATCGGCAAGGAGGGGCAAAACGCCCGTCTCGCAGCCAAGCTTACAGGCTGGAAGATCGATATCAAGAGCCAGACGCAGGCGGAGGAGCTGGCCGAAGAGACCGCCGAGCGGGCGCAAGAAGAAGCCGCGTCAAAAGAGGTGTAAAGTTTGCCTAAACCACGAAAAATCCCCATGCGCATGTGCGTTGGCTGCCGCGAGATGAAGCCTAAGCGCGAGCTGCTGCGCATCGTCAAATCCCCAGAAGGCGAAATTGCCTTTGACCGGATCGGCAAGGCGCCGGGGCGCGGCGCATACATTTGTCCGAGCCAGGAGTGCCTGACGCGCGCGGTGAAACAGCGCCAGCTCGAACGCGCGCTGGAAACGCCCATCGGGGACGCGGTATACGCGGTTTTGATGGCCGAGGTGAAGGCGAGTGACTGACGCGAAGGTATGGGGTCTCCTAGGGCTGGCCAGCCGCGCGGGCCAGGTCGTCTCCGGTGAATCGACCTGTGAAATCGCCTTGAAACGCGCGGAGGCAGCGCTGGTTCTGATCGACGAGTCGGCGTCCGTCCATACGCGAAAAGGCTTGACGGATGCCTGCGCCTATCGCGGGGTGCCTGCTTTTACGGTAGAAGCCGATAGGCTTGGAGAGAGCATCGGGAAGCCCGGCCGCATGACGGCGGCGGTGAAACCAGGTTCTCTGGCCCGGCAGCTGCAAAGATTGCTTGAGCCGGATTGCAAGATATAGATGCTGTGATGATACTAAACTGAATCGCTTATAAGCGGGGGTGCAAGGGCCGAATGTCCAAAGTCAAGGTGCAAGAAGCTACAAAAGAATTGAGCCAGGGCGCAAGCAAGCTGCTTGAAGACGTTACGCGCGTTCGCCGCAACGCGCAAGATCTGCTTCAATCGCTCAAAAAGGTAGAGGCTACCTTCATCAAAAAGGAAGCGGAAATCAAAGAGCAACAGCTCGAGGAGCAAAAGCGCCAGATTGAGAACGCGCAAAGCAAGGCATGGACGATGCCGGACGTGGAAGAAGTTTCCGCGCCAGAGCCTGCGCCTGTCAAGCAGGAGCCGGAGGCAAAGCCTGCGCCGGCGCCTAAAGAAGAAAAGAAGGGCGATAAGCCCGTTCAAGCGCCTGCCGCGGACGGTAAAACCGCGGCGCCGGCCGCCGCTGCCGACAAGGCGCCGGCTGCCGTACAGCAACCGGCCGCGCAGCAGCAGAGCCTGCGGGCACAGCAGAGCGCGCGCCCGCAGGGCCAGCGTCCTGCGCCGCAGGGACAGCGTTCCGGCGCGCCCGCCGCCCAGCAGGGGGCGGGGCAACCCCGTCC
>JAEYAR010000147.1 GCA_023404715.1 Bacillota bacterium
TACTCTGTTTGCCGGTGTCGGCCGAAGAGGCCGTATCGGGCGAGCTTACGATCGTAGGCGCGTGGGAGGACGAGATCTATGCGCAGTTCTGCGACGCCCACCCGGAGGTAGAGGTCGAGCTGAAGGAATGCCGCACAGACATGGAAGATGCGGATGCAGTTGAAAAAGCGGATATGCAGGCTTATATCGACATGCTGAACCAATATATCAGCGATAAGGAGGCAGACCCCTGGCTGGCCTCGGCGGAAGAGATCGCCGCTTACCGAGATGTCGCCCGGCACATGCACTTTGCGGAGCACTCCGCGTATCTGGGCTACGCGCAGCAATCCGCTTACGACGAGCTGGTCGGCATCGGCCTACAGTATGTGGAAGGAAAGCTCACGCAGGAGGCGTTTATCGACCGCCTGAACCAGGCCGTCTACATGCGGTTTACCGAAGGGCAATAAGGCGGGCGACGCATAGAATTCTACCTTTTGCTAAATGGGATATTTTGGGAAACGTTGACTTGATGGCGAGATATAAGTATAATATGGTTAGAATACTGCTATTAAATAAACAGCAGGAGGCGCCGCTATGAATATTCGTCCATCTGCAGCAATCCGCCAGAACTACAACGAGATTGCCGATATGTGCAGAAAGACCGCAGAGCCGGTCTTCCTTACCAAGAACGGCGAGGGTGATTTGGTTGTCATGGACATTGGAACTTTCAACCGCAGGGAAAAGATGCTAAGGCTTCGTGAGGAGCTTTTGGCGGTTGAGGAGGAAAGGATACGTGGCAGCAAAGGGTACTCTGTTGACGATGTCGCTGCGATGATGCGCAATGCAATCAAGGAGGCGGCGGGCCATGGGACAGCAGAATAAATACCGTGTCATTGTATCAGAGCGAGCAACGCAGATGCTTATTTTCCATGCCGCATTTCTGGCACAGGCTAGTCCGGAAGCGGCGGAACGATTGACCGTAGAATTTGGAAAGACCGCAAACTCATTGGAAATGATGCCGCAAAGATGCCCGTGGCTTGCGGGGGATTATATTCCGAAAAATGCTTACCGATTTATACTGTTTGAAAAGCGCTATATGCTCATTTTTCAAATCATGGACGATGCTGTTTATGTAGTCTATGTGGTGGATTGCAGACAGGATTACGGCTGGCTCATTCGATAAAAAGAAAATGGTTTTAATCGTCACTTGCATATGGGTGGCGACTTTTTGTTCCCAAAGAAGATGAAAATGAAGGTTGTGTGATAAATCGGGTAAAAATATTGTGAAAAAATAGAACCAGATTGCATGAATTTGGTTATCCAACCCGTTTTATGTAAAACAGGAAGAAATTTGTGAAAAAATGAACAATTGGGGCCGCTACCATGGGCATGAAGGCGCCATTAAAGGAGGGGAACCTTAGGATGCGCGGACGACGATTATACGGACTGCTTATGATGCTTTGCACGATGATCCCCTGCATCGCGCTGGCGCAAACGGGCGTATCGCAGCTGGAGGCGGAGGGGCTGCGCTTTGGCATCGTGGACGATGCGGAGGGCACCGCCCTTTACCGCCTGGACGAAGAGGGTGAGCCGGAGGATTTCCTGCTGCCGGATATCTGGGAGGCCGTGCCCTACAAGGACGGCAAGATCTTGGCGCTGCAAATCGCGGCCGACACCCGGATACTGGCCGTCGACGCGAAGAGCGGCGACTACGAGGCGCTGGGCAGCGAACAGCTGGAGGCGGGCGGTGTATTCGGCATCGCTTACGACGAAGGATCGGACGCTATATACTTCACACAAAACGGAAACGTTTACGAGCTGAACGCGCAGCTGGAGGCGGCGCAGCGCGGCAGCATCCCCTTCTCAGGCGCTTACTTGCATGCGCGGGCCCATGTGGAGGGCGGCGTCTACACGGGCCAGGTAGGCGGCGAGACGTATACGTGTAAGCTGCGCAGGGAGGGCGAGCATCGGGTTTTGAATATCGTCGAAGTCAGAACATATTACGATTATGACCTCTTCACGCCGCAGGAGATGAAGAATGCCTTCGCAAAGCGTTACCCTGACGTCAAGGTAAATGTTTCACAGCGGTATGAGACAGCGGATCTATTGATCAACGCGCTCGTCGACGCGGAAAGCCCGGTCGACCTGCTGCTCGTACCCGCGAGGACGGCGCGGATTCTGGCGCGCAAGGGCTACTGCAAGCCGCTGGATGCGTCCGAGGCGCTGACGGCGCAGGCAAAGCGGCTGTATCCCTGCATCCTGGATGCGGCGACCTATGCGGACGAGCTGATCGGCTGGCCGCACATGACGGCCCTGGGTACGTGGACCGTGGTACCGCATTGTTGGCAAGAGACGTTGGAGGATACGCCGTACCCCAGTACCATGGACGAATGGCTGAATTTGCGGGCGGAGTGGCAAAGCGACGATTATGCGCTGTTTCATAATGGGGATATGCTGATCTACGACCTCGTGCGGCGCTATATACAGCTTTATGAGGAAACAGACGCGCCGATGAACTATGATACGCTGCAGTTCCGGCGGATGCTGCGGCAGATCGTAGATTACGAACCGTCTGGTGCGCGGAATTCGGTCGTATATGCAAGCGAAGAACATATGGATGTACAGGACATGATGAGATACGGTGATGATGGATATATTCCAATCGTGCCCCCGGTGTATGAGGCGGGACAGGCGCAGAGGATCGAACTGACGACGCAGCTATTCATCGTGCCGCAAAACGCCGCAGACCCGGAGCTGGCGATGGATTTTCTCGAATGCATGGCGCAAAACCTCGACCCGGTGATGGAGCGCAAGCTGTTTGCCGATGCGACCGGCACTGTGCGAGACAAGACCTATGAGGCAAATAAGACATTTTACAAGGAACGAATCGAAGAATTCAAAGCGGAGATGGCCAAAGAGCCCGATCCTGTGAAGCAGGCGGACTGGCAAGCGATCATCGACAGCTACGAATTGGATTTAATCGAGCTGGAAGACGATTGGCTCATCTCCGAGGCATCCCTGGCGCGCTATAAAGGGTTTATGGAGCACGCGTTCGTCGCGAGCGACAGCAGGATAGACTTCTACGCAAAGGATGGACTGGCGATGACGCTGCAGGAGATGGTCAAGCGCTATCATGACGGGCAATTGACGATCGACGAGATGGTAAGAACGCTGAACAAGCGCTCACAGATGGAGTTTTTGGAGGGGATGTAGACATATCGTGTGAATGGGAGGAATTTTGATGAAAAAGGTTAAGCATTTTATCTGTTCTATGTTGGCCCTTTGCCTCATGGCGTTTCCTATGCTGGGAACTGCGGGCATCAGCAAAAATCCAATTCGGCCTGAACCGATCTCATCGGAAATGTGGTTCGCCGCGTTTGACCGCATTACAGATAACGAGCTTAGTTGGAATGAAGAAGAGATCGGCGCAGACATCGGCTGGACGAGATGGTGCGCGCAGGTGCATGATGGCCGGGTCGCTATTCTTGCGCACGTGGATATGCAGACAAGCAACATCGTTCAAGTGCTCGTGCGGCGCAATGAAACGCAAAAGATAGACGACATACAAGCGGAATTGCGCGCGGCGGGGGTCGATACCATCCGCTGCTTGTCGGATAGGTCGGAGAAAGAGGCGGTTGACCTCATGACGTCCATAGAAAAAGAGAGAGAAGGACGGATCGCTAAGGGCGAATGCGGGCGTTTTGCCGTAGAGCTAGCGTTCGATGATAAGGGGAATTTGGATCATATCCGTATGGAAGATCGTTATGCTGGAAGATAAAGGATGAGATGAAGCGCTCGCAGATGGAGTTATGACGAAACCGAGGGTGAGTGACAATTTTACCGTAGAGGATATCCGTAAAATACGAGAGTATAATTCCTTACGCCATATGAGAATGAGTCCTAAAGAAATCGTGGATGATACCAGAAAGGGCGCGGAGCCTGTGCTGAAAATGCTTGAGGAGCGAAAAGCGGCAAAGGTGTAACAGAAAGCGAATGAGAAGGGATTATAACAAAACTTGTGTTTTGCTATAGTCCCTTAACTGCGCTACACGACAAAGTCATAGAAAACTCGCGCTAATTTCCCCCTTGCCAAAGCGCCTCCACTGTATTATCCTTAAAATACAGAGAGGGGCTTAGATATGAACAGAAAGACGATCAGGGACAGGCTGACCCTCAAACATGTCACGAAGGACTATCTGACGCAGTTCAACGCGCTGCTGCGCTATGCTTTTCAGGTGACGGATAAAGAGCTCAAGAGCATCGGCTGGGATGAGGAGGAGATCCGCCAGTCGAAATCGCCCGTATTGGACCGGGCGAACGTGATTGGCTGGTTTGACGGGGACAAGCTCGCCTCGCAGATCGCCATCTACCCCATGAAGGTCAACATACACGGCGAGCTATTTGACATGGGCGGGATTACGGGCGTGGCGACCTACCCGGAATATACCAAGATGGGGTTGATGCACGCGCTTATCCGAAGGGGATTGGAGGAAATGCGCGAAAACCGCCAGACGATCTCCTTCCTCTACCCCTATTCCATCCCCTTTTACCGCAAGATGGGGTGGGAGATCATCTCCGACAAGATGAGCTACACCATCAAGGATACACAGCTGCCCAAGTTCGTAGACGTGCCCGGCATCGTCGAGCGCGTCGCGGACAACCACCCGGACTTTCTCGCGCTGCACGACCGCTTTACCCTGCAGCGGCATGGCATGCTGCTGCGCGACGACCTGGCCTGGGAGGAATACTGGCGCTGGGATACGGACGATATCGTGGTCGCTGTCTATTACGACGAGGATCATGCCGCGCAGGGCTACGTCGTCTACCTGCTGGAGGAGGACGTCTTCAAGATCAAGGAGCTGATCTACCTGAATCAAGAGGCGCGCCACGGCCTTTGGAACTACGTGAGCGCGCACTTTTCGATGATCGAGAAAGTCAAGGGCTACAACTACACGAACGAGCCGATGGCCTTCCTGCTCGAGGACAGCGAAATTTACGAGAGCATCCGGCCTTACTTCATGGCGCGCATCGTGGACTTTGAACGCTTCATCCTCGGTTACCCGTTCGCCATGCGACCCAGCGGACGCAAGCTGCACTTCGCCATTGACGACCCGATGGCCGAGTGGAACCGGGGCAGCTTCACCGTGACCTGGGATGAAGACGGCAACACGGTATGCCAGCGCGACAGCACCGACGGCCTGAACGTGACGCTCAGCATTCAGACATTGTGCACGATGCTCATGGGCTATAGGCGGCCCTCGTACCTGCGGCGCATCGAAAAGATAACGGCCTGCGATACGGCGATCCGTTTGCTCGAAGGGATCATCCCCCTGGAGCAGCCCTATTTTTCTGATTACTTCTAATAGGTAGTAAAGCAAACGAGATCGGTCAAAACCAGGGGCTTGCATCGTTACGCTTTTTTTGCTATACTAATATATAATTTTAATCTAAAGGAGATGAAATCAGCCGTTATGGACGAACCGCCTTTACCGGATTGTATCTGCCGTCGGCCCAAGGTCGTGCTCAATACCCCGGTGGTCCGCTTCAGGTCTTGATGGAGAATCCCTTTAGCGCCTGTTAAGCGACCTGAATTTTAGGAGGTATGAGTTTTTCCCATGGGCAGTGGTATAATGGTCGGCACGCTCATCGTGCTGGTGGCTTTATCCGCGTACTTTTCAGCGACGGAGACGGCGTTTTCATCCCTGAACCGTATTCGAATCAAAAACATGGCGTCCGATGGCGACAAGCGGGCGCAGCTGGTGCTCGATTTAGCGCATGACTACGACAAGCTTCTTTCCACCATTCTGATCGGCAACAATATCGTAAACATCACCTCGGCTTCGCTGTCGACGGTGCTTTTCGTAAAATGGCTGGGCGATGCGGGCGTATCGCTCTCGACGGTCGTCATGACCGTCGTGGTGCTGATCTTTGGCGAAATCTCGCCCAAGAGCCTGGCCAAGGAATCGCCGGAAAAATTCGCGATGCTCTCCGCGCCGGTGATGCATGCGCTCGTCGTGGTGTTTACGCCGCTGTGCTTCCTCTTTACGCAGTGGAAGCGCCTGCTCTCGCGTGTGTTCCATACGGACGATAGCCCGGGCATGACCGAAGAGGAGCTGCTCACCATCGTCGAGGAGGCCCAACAGGAGGGCGGGATCGACGAACAGGAGAGCGAGCTCATCCGCAGCGCGATCGGGTTTAACGACCTGAAGGCGGTCGATATCTTTACGCCCCGGGTAGACGTGACCGCGGTGGAAAAGGGCGCGACGGTCGACGAGATCGCCGATACGTTTGCCGATACGGGCTATTCGCGCCTGCCGGTTTACGAGGAATCGATCGACGACATCGTGGGTATCATCCACAACAAGGACTTCTTCAGCGACGTGGTCAAGGGTGGGCAGCCGGTCGAATCGATCATCAAGCCCGCGACGTTTATCACGCAGTCCATCAAGATCGCCGAGCTTTTGCGGATGCTGCAAAAGAACAAATCGCACATGGCGGTCATTACCGACGAATTCGGCGGTACGGTAGGCATTGTGACGATGGAGGACATCCTAGAGGAGCTCGTGGGCGAAATCTGGGATGAGCACGACGAGGTCGTCGAGCCCATCGAGCGCGTAGACGAGGACACCTGGCGCATCGTCGGCAGCGAGGAGCTGCACAAGATCGAAGAGCTCTTTGACCTGGACGACGAGAGCGAGGCGAGCACGGTTGGCGGCTGGGTGCTGGAGCGCATGGGCCGCATCCCGCAGGAGGGCGACAGCTTTACGTACGAAAACCTGGCCGTCACGGTCACGAAGACGGATGCGCGGCGCGTGCTGGAAATTACGGTGCACCGCCTGCCCGAATCCGAAGACGTGCAAGCGACCGCGCAGGCATAGCATCAGGGGCGCAGGCGCTTTCGCCGCGCCCTGTATTGTTTTTCACACATGCGCCATACTACATGCAGGAAAACGAGGGTTTATTTCGTCATTGCTTATGAAGGCAGGAACGGTGTATACTGAACCCATGAGGGACGAATGATGAAGGCGGGTGGGCGCATGCGCGTGGGGACGTACGAAGAGATGCTGGCGCTGCTGGAAGAGATAGGCTTTATGGGATTCGGGAGCGGCACAGGGTATCTCTCTCTCGAATCGGTGACCCACCCGGGGGCCTGGCATCAGGGCGACGAGCGGGACCCCTGGGAATGGAAGGACCGAATTGCAAAGCGGAGAGACGGCGCTTACGCGCGCGTATTCCGGGGGAAGCCCGCGTTGATCTCGCCCGCGTGGTACCCGATCTTTCGAGCCGCTTTTGAGACGCATGACGAGCTGGAGGCGCGCTATCAAACCGGGCATCTGGATCCTATGACGCGCCGCCTTGCACAGTGCTTTGCGCGCCGTCCGGTCTGGGCGCGCCACGAGCTTACGGCGGAGCTAGGCGTCGGCAAGGCGGAAAAGAGCCGCTTTGAGTCGGCGCTGACGCGCCTACAGGGCGAGATGCGCATCACCCCCAGCGGCACGGCGCCCAAAATCGCCGCGAGCGGCGAGCTCATGGGTTGGCCGTCGCTCGAATATACACGGGTAGACGTATGGATGCCCGCCGAATGGGGGATCAGCCCGCTTTCGAGCGGCGAGGCGCGCGCCAAGATCGCGGAGCAGATGCAGACCGTCTGCCCCGAGCTGGACGCACGGGCGATGCGCCGGCTGATCGGCGCGTGAAAAAGCACCGGGAGGGCGAAACGTGAAGTATTTACGCCGGTTTCTGTTTTTCATCACATCGCGTTTGTTTTGGGTGACGGTGATCTCCGCGCTGCTCATCGTCGCGTTTTACATGTCGATGAACGCGACGAATATCCACATCCTGCTGACAGACGGCATGAAGGCGCGCGCCGGCGTCATCCTGATGCAGGAGGACGCCTCGGAGCTCACGAAGTTCTTCAAGCGAGACTATCTGGA
Source organism: Bacillota bacterium (assembly GCA_023404715.1). Lineage (GTDB taxonomy): Bacteria > Bacillota > Clostridia > Christensenellales > Aristaeellaceae > Beduinella. The sequence goes on from JAEYAR010000147.1 coordinate 7,914, forward strand.
GAGCGACGAGCGGCTGCGCGTTGGCATGAGCGACGCATCGCCCTATGCGAACTACGACATTCGCGGGTTTGAGCACAACGTATCCATGGAGTGGATGTGGAGCTGGCCGTGGGAGACGGTCGCCCGCGCGGATTTTGTGGAGGAGATTCCCTCCATAGACGGCAAGGTAAAATCCGCTAAACGCGAAGAGGTGCTCGCCGCGGGCGGGGAGGCGGCGCTGACGCCGCCGGCCTGGCCTAAGGCGCGCTATCGCGCGACGCTGACGCGCGTCAGCGGCCAGTGGAAAATTTCCAATTTACAGCTCATCGAAAATTGATCGTAAAGGAAATGCCATGCACATCGGAAGCGTACATTTGAAGGGAAATGTATTTCTGGCGCCCATGGCAGGCGTGACGGATTATCCGTTCCGCCTGCTTTGCCGTGAAATGGGCTGCTCGCTTACGTATACGGAGATGGTCAGCGCCAAGGGCATGCTGCTCGCGCCCAAGGGCAACCGCGCTGCGCGCGAGCTGCTGCTGACATCGACCGCGGAGGGCCCGGTGGCCCTGCAAATCTTCGGCAAGGAGCCGGAGCTGATGGCGCGGGCCGCACAGGAGCTGACGCAGAGCGGCGGGTTTTGCCTTGTAGATGTAAACATGGGCTGCCCGGCGCCCAAGATCGCGTCGGGCGGCGAGGGAAGCGGGCTGCTGCGCGAGCCGGCGCTGGCGGTCGAAATCGCCAGCGCCGTCGTGCGCGCGGTACGGCTGCCTGTGACGGTGAAGCTGCGCATGGGCTGGGACGAGGAAAGCATCGTTTATGAAGAGCTAGGGCGCAGGCTTGAGGGCGTGGGCGTAGCGGCGCTGACGCTGCACGCGCGTACCCGCAGGCAATTTTACGCGGGCCGTGCGGATTGGGATGCGATTGCCCGGCTGAAGCGTGCGGTGTCCATCCCGGTCATCGGCAACGGCGACGCGGCGAGCCTGGAGGACGCGCGGCGGATGCAGGCGCAGACAGGATGCGACGGCGTCATGATCGGGCGCGGGGCGATGGGCAATCCCTGGCTCTTCTCGGGGAAGCAGCCGGCCGCGCAGGAACGCAGCGAAATGGCCCTGCGCCACGCGCGCATGCTGCTCGCGCTCAAGGGCGAGGCCGTCGCCATGCGCGAGATGCGAAAGCACGTCGCATGGTATGTCCGTGGATTGAAGGGGGCGGCGCGCATACGCGAGCAAACGAATGCCGCCAAGACATACGCGGAGCTGTGCGAATGCTTGCGCGGTCAGTATGAAGTTGCCCCGCATCGGTTGACAGATACGGCGCAAATGGCTTATAATAGGGAACCATGATAGGCGAAGCGTGCGCACCGCGCATGCACAAGCGATAAGTACAAGCGCCGGACAGGTTCTGTCCGGTGCGTCATTTCATCTACGCGCAAGAAGCGCAAAAGGAGAGTTAGAACATGGCAAATGAAGTCAAGCGTCAGGTCGTTACGCAGGAAGGCCTCAAGAAGCTGATGGACGAGCTGGAGTACAACAAAACCACCCGCCGCACGCAGATCGCAGAGCAGATCAAGGTCGCCATCTCGTTCGGCGATTTAAGCGAAAACGCCGAATACGATTCGGCAAAGAACGAGCAGGCGAACCTCGAACAGAAGATATCGGAGCTGGAAAACACCATCCGCAACGCGATTGTGATGGACGAGGCCGACATCAACACGGACGTCGTAGGCTTTGGCACCACGGTGCGGATTACGGACGTCGAAGAAGGCGACGAAGAGGTGTATTCCATCGTCGGCGGGCCCGAGGCGGACCCGATGAACAACAAGATATCCAACGAATCCCCGGTAGGCGCCGCCCTCATGGGCCGCCACGTCGGCGAAGAGGTGACCATCGTAACCCCCAACGGCCCCTGGAAGGTGCGCGTGGAAGATATCTTCCGTCAGTAAGCCGAAGGGCCCATTATAACGAAGGAGGAGCCCCATGGAAGAGCAAAATACGTCCCTCGAAGCGGCGCAGCGAAATCTGAGCGAGCAGGAACAGATCCGCCGCGCAAAGCTGCAGCGTCTCGCAGAGGAAGGGCGCGATCCCTATAAGCTGACCCGCTATGACCGCACGCATACCTCCGAAGACATCGTCACGAACTACGATGCGCTCGAAGGCGAAGAGGTATCCATCGCCGGGCGCATGGTATCCCGGCGCATCATGGGCAAGGCCTCCTTCGCACATTTGCTGGACGGCAAGGGCGATATCCAGTTCTATACCCGGCGCGACGACGTAGGCGAAGAGGCGTACGCTGATTTCAAGACGTTTGATATCGGCGACCTCGTAGGCGTGAAGGGCACGGTCTTTAAGACGAAGACGGGAGAGATCTCGGTGCACGCCATAGAGATCACGCTGCTAAGCAAGTCGCTCAAGCCGCTACCTGAGAAGTGGAACGGCCTGAAGGATACGGACCTGCGCTATCGCCAGCGCTATGTGGACATGATCGTCAACCCCGAGGTACGCGATACGTTCATCAAGCGTTCGCTGATCATCAAGCATATTCGCGAGTTTCTGGATGCGCGCGGTTTTCTCGAGGTGGATACGCCCGTTCTGCACACGCTGGAGATCGGCGCGGATGCACGCCCCTTTATCACGCATCATAACACGCTGGACCTGGATATGTACCTGCGCATTGAGACGGAGCTCTATTTGAAGCGCCTGATCGTTGGCGGCTTTGAAAAGGTGTACGAGGTGGGTCGCATCTTCCGCAACGAGGGCATGGATACGCGACACAACCCCGAGTTTACATCCGTCGAGCTCTATCAGGCTTTTGCTGACTATAACGACATTATGCGCCTGGTCGAAGAACTCTACGCCTTTGTGACGGAGCGCGTATGCGGCACGCTCAAGATCCCCTATCAGGGAAAAGAAATCGATATGACCGCGCCGTGGCCGCGCATTACGATGGCGGACGCAGTCAAGAAGTACAGCGGGCTCGACTTTCATGCATGGCAAAACGACGAGCAGGCGCGCGCGGAGGTCTTGGCAAAGGGCGTCCACGTAGAGAAAAACGCTACGCGCGGCGATTGCTTGGCGGCATGCTTTGACGAGTTTGTCGAGCATGAGCTCATACAGCCGACGTTTATCATCGATTACCCCGTGGAAATCTCCCCGCTCGCCAAGCGCAAGATCGGCGAGCCGGGCATCACGGAGCGCTTTGAATTCTTCATCAACGGCGGTGAATACGGCAACGCGTTTACAGAGCTCAACGATCCCATCGATCAGCGGGCGCGCTTTGAGCGCCAGGCTGCCGCGAAGCGCGCGCAGGGGGCCAACGCACAGGTGGACGAGGACTTTATCAACGCGCTCGAGTACGGCATGCCGCCGACGGGAGGGCTTGGCTTTGGATTGGACCGTCTGGTCATGTTGCTGACCGATTCGGCCTCCATTCGAGATGTTTTGCTCTTCCCGACGATGAAGCCGCGCGATATCTGATTATACGCCGCTCGGCTAAGCCGGGCGGCTTTGCGCTATAAAGGGGACGAAAGCATGGTAGATAACAAGATTACGAAGGCGCGCATCAAGCATCACTTCGGATACGGCGCGTGGAAATATGCTTTGCTCATCGCGATCAGCATCATCGGGTGGGATCTCATATACAACATGACGGCCTACCGCCCGCCGGCGGACAAGAAGATCGACATGTACGTCGTGCGCGCCGGAGCCGACCTGGACGCCTTTGAAGCGGCGGAGATGCCCGCCATGCAGGAAGCGTTTGCGGACATGGAAGAACTCAACTTCTACCTGATCGCCATGGGCAGCCAGGATGATTACAACGTGACGATGCAGTTCACGACTTACATCGCCGCGCAGCAAGGCGATCTGTTCCTGCTGCCGTACACCAAGGCGAAGGACCTGGGCTATGCGGAAAACGACGGCCTCTTCCTATCCCTACAGGACTATCTGGCGGACGGCACGATCGACGCGAAGGCGATCGATTTGGAGGGCGGCAAGCTCCCGGACGGGGCGGCCGGGCGCGTTGTGTGTATGATCCCCGCCGATACGCTGTACGGGCTGCTCGATTACAACATCGATCCGCAGGGGCTTTGCCTGGCGATCCCGGCCTATTCGGGCAATCCGGATAACGCGGCGAAGATGATCGACTGGTTTATCGAGCGCTTCTCGACCGAAAAGCCGGAGTGGTACGACCAATACAAAGAGAACCAAAGGGAGCAGGCGGCCCAAAGCGCGCAGCTTTTCCAATGAGGATGAACCCCGTCAAGAGGCGTAGAAGGCAATTTTTTTGCGCCTCTTGTTTTTTTATAACGTACGGAAAAATGCGCCTATTAAGCCTTGAAGGGTGCTATGAAGAATTCGAATGCGAAGTATATGCGAATGATAAAGTGAGGGAAAAGAAATAAAGTTCGGAAATGCTGCTCAAAGTCGCGAAAGAAGCAAAAAATCTTTTCAAAAAGGTGTTGACAAGAAGGGAGAAGGATGGTATACTAATCAAGCTGTCGGCGAGCGGGGCGCGAAAGTTCTCCAGGCTGCACAGAAACGATCCTTGAAAACGATACAGAATAGAGAAAAGCAAACGCAAGGAAAGACAGTT
>JAEYAR010000195.1 GCA_023404715.1 Bacillota bacterium
CCCGGCCCTTGCGTATGCTAAAGATAACGCCTAACCCGCCGCATGTATTGACGGTAAGGCTCGCCGAATTGTTGGACGCACCATCTCTCCTCCGAAAGAATGATCCAGTGCGCTGCAATCTGAAATATGAGAACGAAAGCGAGCAATATGAGCGATTGCGTCATCAGTGCGCAGCCAATAAAGAACACAAAATATGCCACATACATCGGATTTCGGGACAGCCCATACAGCCCGGTTCGGTTGACGCCGTCATCCGACGGGAAGGCAAAGTTCACCACTGATACAGTCAAAAGTGTCAAACCTAACGTGTACACGATAAGCCCCAGGACAAATACATACGCCGGAAGACGCTCGATTTGAAGAAAGGGGAAACACAGGATGATCGCCGCATTTGAGATCTGATAAAGCCCATATGCCGCCTTTTCCCGCCCGTCCGGCGGCGCAAAAAAAGCGGCGCGCTTCAGCGCCTCCTTGCTTAGCAGCGATAACAACCCAAAACGGACGAGGAAAAAAGGAAGCAGAAGCAAGAAGCCCATATGTTTTACACCCCATCCTTCATTAACGTCTGAAAACGGGCGCATCGCTGCTATGACGATGCGCCCGTTTTATTTCTATTGCTTGAGGCCTTGTCCCTTATTTCTGCGTCGCCAGCTCGCACAGCTTCATCGAGCGCTTGAGGAAGGCCGTCATCTGCTCGGGCTCCAGCGGGGCGCGGGAGAGCTCCGCCAGATCGTACACCTGGCTGGCGATGAGCTTCGCCTGCTCGTCGTCCTCGCCGGTCGCCAGCGCGGCAATGACGGGGTTCTTGCTGTTGAGCACGAGCGTGCAGTCCTCCGGCAGGGAGAAGCCCTTATCGCCGTACAAGCGCGACATATCCTTGAAACGGCGGGTCTGCTCGTCCTCCAGCAGCATCGCGGGCAGCTCCGCGTCGCGCAGCGCCTGCAGCTCGACCTTGAGCGCCTCCTTGCCCGTCGCCTCGCGGAATACCTTCGTGAGCTTGTCCGTGTCGAGGGCGGGCGCCTCGGCGCTCTCCTCCTTGAGGGCGGTCAGGTCCGCGTCCACGCGGCTGAACTTGAGCTTGCCGTCCTTTTGGCCGGAATACTCCATGAAGGAGACGAAGTTCACGTCGATGGGCGTGTCGAGCACCACGACGTCGATCCCCTGGTCGCGGTAGAGCTTGATCATCGCGTCCTGGCGGCTCTCATCGGTGGTGTAGAGCACCTTGTCCGGCGCCTTTTCCTTATTCGCCTCGGTATACTCCGCAAGCGTCAGGAAGCGGCCGTCGACCGTCTTGTACAGCAGCACGTCCTTCATGCGATCGTAGAACTTTTCATCGCGCATGCAGCCATACTTGATGAAGGGATGAATGTCCGGCCAGTACTTTTCAAACGACGGCCTGTCCGTATTAAACATACCGGTCAGGCGGTCGGCCACCTTCTTGGTGATGTGCGCGCTGATCTTCTTGACGTAGCCGTCGTTTTGCAGGAACGAGCGCGAGACGTTGAGCGGCAGGTCGGGGCAGTCGATGACGCCCTTGAGCAGCATCAGGAACTCGGGGATGACCTCCTTGATGTTGTCCGCGACGAAGACCTGGCCGCTGAACAGCTTGATCTGCCCCTCCATGCCGCCGAAATCCTGCTTGAGCTTGGGGAAGTACAGGATGCCCTTGAGCTTGAAGGGATAATCCACGTTGAGATGCACCCAGAACAGCGGATCCTCAAATTCGCGGAATACCTTGCGGTAAAACGCCTTGTACTCGTCCTCCGTGCAGTCCGAGGGCGTCTTGAGCCACAGGGGATGCGTGTCGTTGATGGATTTGGGCGCTTCCGGCTCCTTTTCAGGCGTTTGTTCCTCGCCTTCGGCCTTTGGCTCTTCCTCCTCCTTCTTCTCTTCCTCGGGCTTGATCTCGTCGAGGAAGATGGGCGTCTGCATGAAGGCGCAGTAGCGCTCGAGCACCTCGCGCACGCGGTAGGGGCGCACGAACTCCTCCTCGCCCTCGGCGATGTCCAGCGTGATGCAGGTGCCGCGCCGGTCCCAATCGCTGTCCGTCATGGTGTATTCCATGCCGTCCTCGCTCACCCAGCGCACGGGCGTCGCGCCCTCCTGATAGGAAAGGGTGTCGATCGTCACCTTGGCGGAGACCATGAACGCGGAATAGAAGCCCAGGCCGAAATGGCCGATGATGCCGCCTTCCTTGTCCTTGTCGTCGTACTGCTTGAGGAACTCCTCCGCGCCGGAGAAGGCCACCTGGCCGATGTACTTCTCCACCTCGTCCGCCGTCATGCCGATGCCGTTGTCGATAAAGCGCAGCTGCTTCTTCGCGGCGTCTACCTCGACGTGCACCTCATAGCCTTCCTGCTCGCCGCTGGCGATCTTCATCTTGGTGATGGCGTCGCAGCCGTTGCTCACCAGCTCGCGGATGAAGATGTCCTTGTCCGAATACAGCCATTTTTTGATGACGGGCATGATGTTTTGCGCGTGGATCGAAACGCTGCCGGTCTTCTTCTCCATATATAGAACCTCCCTGGTTTTGATATATTTCTTTACGGGCCTTATTGTAGAACCTTCCGGCACACATGTCAAGCACTTTTTAGCACTCAGTCAGTGAGAGTGCTAACAAAAATCGCTCCTCTCCAGTTTGACAAGCGAAAGCCCCCGGAACGCCGCGTATTCCTCCGCCAAAGCATCCAGCGCCCCTTGTTCCGCTGCATCCAGCGCCTCAAACAGGCCCATCGAAATCTCCAGCCGATTCTTCAACGTCTTTTGCCGCCAGATCCCCACGGCCCGGCCGCCCTTTACGATCACACCGGGATTGCCTACCGTCTTCCACACGGCCTTTTGGAGCGCCTTATCTTCCAAAATGACGGATCTGTCCTTGATATCCAGGTATGGGTCGTGCGCGCCGAGGAGGATCAGCCGTTGCTCGCATGTATCAAACGCCATCAAATCCTGTAGGTCCTCCCGCAGCATATAACAGGGTTTCCCTTCGACCTGGACAGGCTCCAGCTCCTCCGCGACGGCGTCGAATAGCCGCCGTCCCTGCCGCCGCGAGCAGCCCAGCCAGCCCACGAGGGCTTCCAGGTTAGCCGGGCCGTAGCAGTGGAAGAACTTGCGCGCGAGCGCCCTTTGCGCATCCGCCGTAGGGACCGGCGCATGCCCGATCCAGTTCTGAAAAGAGGTGAACGTCGCTTTGGCGCCCCGCCGCTCGCCGAACACGACCAGCGACGAGAACGAACAGGGCCGAAGCAGAAAGGAGACGGCCGCCTCGCCGACGGTTTGCCTATCCGGATGCCCGTACATAGACGGCGCGCGCCACAGCGCCCGCTTTTCCTCCGGCAGGTCGCTGCACACGATCTCCGCCAGCGCCCGGTCCAGCAGCTCCTTGCTCTGGGCAATATGGGTATCCAGGTATTTTGCGGCCTCCTTCGTGCGCGCCAGCAGGTCGTCGAAGGGCATCTGCAAAAAGTCGAGCGCCCCGCTGATGCCCAGCGTGTAAATCCACGGCTGTTCACCCGCCTGCGCGAGCAGCGCGGTCAGGAAGACGTCGCTTTGCGCCGTCGGAAAGACGACGGGCGCCCCGCGGTAGCTCCACGCCTGCAAAAGGCTCTTTTCTTTATAAAGGGCGTCGTGCAGCCCCTGCAAGGCGCAGCCCTTCAGCCGGTTAAAAAGGGCCGTTTCCCACGCGCCGGGCGGCGAATTCTGCACCCCGCAGGCGCCCGCCGCCGCGAGCAGGTCCGTCATCGGGATTTTTTTGTCCAGATGATGGGCGCGAAGCCGATAGGCGCGGATTTGGGCCGGTTTGATGTGCATGGACGTATCCCCCTTCATTTCCTTCCACAAACGGCTTTGGAACCAACTAGAAGTATACAGCAAATTTTGCACAAAGCAACCGGCGTCAACATATTATTAAATCATTCTGGTCTCTTCCAGCAAATAAGGCATTATGATATAAGAATGAACAGACGCGCATTTTTATTCTCTTTTCTCCGTTAACTGAATTCAGTTAATTGGACGTATTTTTATTGCTATCATGTAAACACTACCTGAGTACAGGCAATATTCCTGATAGCAAGGTGAAACAAATGAGCCAGAAGTATTCGCATATCCTGCTAAACCGAATACTCTATCTTTGCGCTAAACAAGAGATATCCATCAATGAGTTAGCACATAGAAGCAATTTGCCGCAATCAACCATCGACAATTTTGTCCAAGGGAAAGTTCGTTGTCCAACGCTTAAGACAGTCCATATGATCGCAAATGGTTTTGGAATGACTCCTGCTGAATTTTTAAACATCCCAGAAATCAACAACTATATGTTTAGCGGGTCTCGACAAAAGAAGAAGAAAATAAAGCACATCGATGAAACTTCACAAACCGAATCCTCAGATTAATGCTTCATGGACAGCTAGGCGACTAGCTGTTCTTTTTGTAAATGATGAGTATACAAATCCGATTTCATTGCAAATTACGATACTGATTTGTATTCTTCAATAAATACATCATACCACCCACCAACCAGAAAAGCAAGCTATTCTTAATAATCACACATATCCGTTTTATAGACGAAGTTAGTTGCGAAATATTATGTAGGGATGCTTAAGACAAAAGGGGAGGGGGAAGGAATTCCGATTTCCCGTAGAATCATGACCCCACTTAACGCGTTGACACACTCTCTATCATAATATATAATGAATTAATCATCAAATGATAGGTGGCGTAGTGATGAAAGAGCTCATTCGATGGATTCGCTCTAAGGCAAATATGACCCAGGAGCAATTTGCTTCTGCGTTGGGCACTACGGTCGTGTCCATAAACAGGTGGGAGAACGGCAAGGCCCTCCCGAATCAAATGGCGCAGACCCATCTGCATCAGTTTTGTAAGACCCAGGAAATCGATGTGGCTGATCTCGTGATTGAAGCGCTGCGCTAATTAAAATTCTCGAAGAACGTGATTTACATCTTCTGGAGCGCCTCGCTCTGCAGGACAGGAGTACGGCGAGACGGGCTGAGGGTATCGCTCTGGCAGACGAAGTCGTGAAGCGATATCGCAGGGAAGGTCAGTTCTTCGATGAAATCCTTGGAGGGATTTGATCATGAACGAATCTTTGAAGCTCGCGCTATGCGAGATGCAGGCACAGCTTTTTGTACAGTCGCAAGAGAAAGGCTATGCCAGCGAATCCTTTATCAAGACATTCATGCTTTCGGATGTTGCCAAAGATCTCGATATGCCCTTCAATCACATGCAATGGGCCGGTGCACACTACCTTATGTCGCGCATGGAAGAAGAGTATGCCGATAAGTTAGCACAAGGCGAATGCTATGATACCGAAACCCTCTATTGGGCCGGTTATCTCTACCGCTACTGGCACATTTACAAAGGCGAAAGCAGCCGTGAAATTTATAAGCAGGCGTCTGCCAAGACGATGCGGATCGTCTATCTCATGTATCACACCATGAGTCCCGAAATGGCGATTGATCGCCTGAAGTCATCCTATCTCGAAAAGCACAGAAAATAATTCCGTAATCTGCCCTGATACGGCGGGCATATCCGGCATAAGTCCATGATAAAGCTTGATTTCAAGGCGCATACTGGTTAAAATGTAATTATAGAAATAACAGGCACTTCGAACCGCCGGCATCCCGAAGGACGCCGTTTGGGAAGGAAGAGGCAGATGGGAAGCTATCTAAATCCGGGCAGCGAGCCTTTTCAAATGAACCTACGGTCAAATATCTATGTGGACAAAAGCGGGTTAATCTCCTATACGAACGCAGCACTTAGTACACAGCAGCGCTTTATCTGCGTGAGCCGCCCTCGCCGCTTCGGTAAATCTATGGCCGCGGACATGCTGGCGGCCTACTACGCCCGCGGAGAGGATTCCGCGGCGCTCTTTCAAGGGTTAAAGATCAGCAAGGATCCCTCGTTTGAGGCGCATCTGAATCAGTACGATGTGATCAAGCTCAACATGCAGGAGTTTTTGAGCATAACCCGCTCTGTAGACGAAATGCTGGAAAGGCTGAAGCGCTTCCTGATCATGGAATTGACAGATCATTTCTCCAATGTAAGGTATCTGGACGCGACGGACTTTATCCAGGTTATGCGCGACGTCTACGCCGCGACGAAACGGCCGTTCGTCATCTTGATCGACGAATGGGATTGCCTGTTTCGCGAATATCGCGACAATACGCAGGCGCAGCGCAAGTATCTGGACTTCCTGCGCGTATGGCTCAAAGATCAGGCCTACGTCGCCCTCGCCTACATGACCGGCATATTGCCCATCAAAAAGTACGGTACGCACTCCGCCCTCAACATGTTCTGGGAGTACTCCATGACCGATCCGGGGGGCTTAACCGAATATTTCGGTTTCACCGAAGGCGAGGTGCGCGCGCTCTGCGACCGATTTGAGATGAGCTTTGAGGAAGCGAAGGCCTGGTACGACGGCTACCGTTTCCGCCTGCCGCAATCGGGGCCGGAGGCGAAGCTGTCCATGTACAGCCCCAAATCCGTCGTAGAAGCCATGCTTCGCCGCAACTTTGGCACATACTGGAACCGGACGGAGACCTACGAAGCGCTCAAGGTCTACATCCAGATGAACCACGACGGCCTCAAGGACGCTGTGATCAAGATGCTCGCCGGCGGGCAGGCGCCTGTGGATATCAGCGGTTTCACCAACGACATGTCGACCTTTCACAGCGCGGACGACGTCCTCACGCTGCTAATCCACCTGGGTTATCTGACTTACGACGAGGTGGAACGGACCGTCTCGATCCCCAACAAGGAGGTCAGCGCCGAATACGTCACCGCCATCAAGCGCACAGAGGGCTGGGACGAGGTCGTCCGCTCGGTCGAGCGCTCACGGCAATTGCTGGAGGATCTGTGGGCGATGGACGCGCAGGCCGTTGCCGAAGGCATCGACCTCGCGCATCAGGAGGTCTCCATCCTGCAATACAACGACGAGAACGCGCTAAGCTATACCATCAATCTGGCTTTCTACGCTGCGCGGGAGTACTACACCGTCGTGCGCGAGCTGCCTGCGGGCAAGGGCTTTGCCGACATTTGCCTCATCCCCCGAAAGCTCCACGCGGATAAACCCGCCGTGGTGATCGAGCTGAAATGGGATCGCTCCGCAAAGGGCGCGATCGCGCAGATCAAGCGCAGGCAATACGTCGCCGCGCTCGCCGACTACAGGGGGAATTTACTGCTCGCGGACATTAACTACGACCGCGATCGCAAGACGCACGAATGCGTCATCGAAAAAATTGAATGATTTTGATATAAGGGGACGCCCCATAGCTGTACGTATGACGTCTATACACCGTCTGAATGACATTGTGCGTTAAATGGATTGCGCCGGAATAAAAACATCTTCCCGCCGATCCCGTTCATTTAAGGTGGTCACAATGAATGAAAAAGCCGTTACAACCAGCACGCTGCTTAGGCGCTTGTTCCGCACATCGTCTTTTGAGCGGTATCGGGAGAAAAATGCCGAAGCAATGCGCCTTCCTGCGTTTCACGAGTACATAACAGACCTGTGTGCGCAAAAAGGCGAGGTACGGGAGCACGTGATAAAGCGCGCGCAGCTCGACCGGGTCTATGGACATCAGATATTCACGGGGCGCTATCATCCCTCCCGCGATAAGGTAATACAGCTTGCCTTTGGTTTTGGCCTTGACGAAGCCGAGGCGCAGACGCTTTTGAAGGTGGCCCGCAAACCCGAGCTCTATCCAAAGGTGGAGCGGGATGCCGCCATCTTGTATTGCCTGCATGGCG
>JAEYAR010000110.1 GCA_023404715.1 Bacillota bacterium
GCACGACGTGCCCTTTGTCTTAGAGCTACAAAAATACATCGACAAGCCCGTCTACGTGGATAACGACGCGACCGTCGCAGGGCTTGCGGAGTCGGTCGCCGGCGTCAGCGCGGGCGTGCAAAGCAGCGTGTTCCTGACGCTGGGCACGGGCGTAGGCGGCGGCATCATCATCGGCGGCAAGGCCTACTCCGGCGCGCACGGCGTGGGCTCCGAGATCGGGCATATGATCGTCGAGCTCGATGGCGAGCGGTGCACCTGCGGCAACTACGGCTGCTTTGAGCGCTACGCGTCCGCGACCGCGCTGATCCGCGAGGGGCGCAAGGCCTACGCGCAGCATCCCGAAAGCCTGATCGGCAAGCTATGCGGCGGCAATGCGGATAAGATCAGCGCCAAGACGGTCATCGACGCGGCCAAGGAAGGCGACCCGACCGCCGCCAAGGTCTTCCGCCGCTATGTGCGGGCGTTGGCCTCGGGCATCATCACCATCATCAACGTGCTCGATCCCGAGGTCGTCGTCCTGGGCGGCGGCGTCTCCATGGCGGGCGCCTTCCTGCTGGACGCTGTCCGCGAGGCGGTCAAGCCCATGATCTTCTTCAAGTCCATGCCCCATGCGCGCATCGAGCTGGCCAAGCTCGGCTCCGACGCCGGCATCATCGGCGCTGCGATGCTCGGCAAGTAAAGAAGCAAGCGAACAGGTCTGCCACGCTTTGACGTGGCAGACCTGTTTTGATAAAGGAGGGCTTCGCGCAGGCCTTCCTGCGGTTCACCCCCGATTGGCGGCCGTCGTTCAGTCCGCCGCCTCCAGGCGGCGCCTGGGCACCGTCACCACCATCTCGACCCGGTCGCCCAGGTCGCGCAGCGTGTAATCCACCGTAATGCCGGAGGCCTTCATCTGCGATACGATGCCGCGGATCGCATTCAGGTACAGGCGGTGGTCGCGCATGAGCGGGATCACCTTGCGTCCGCCCTGCCCCGCGGGCAGCGCGCCGCGCGCGCGCTGCACCGCGCGCTCGACGAGCGCCTCCGTCTCCCGTACGGAAAGCACGCATTGCGCCGCCTGCTCGGCGATCTGCAGCCGGTCCTGCTGGTTCGTCAGCCGCAGCAGCGCCCGCGCGTGCCGTTCGCTCAGGTGCCCCTTGCGGATCAAATCGCGTACCGGCTCCTCCAGCCGCAGCAGCCGCAGCTTGTTCGCGATGGCGGATTGGCTCTTGCCCACGCGCGCCGCCAGCTCCTCCTGCGACAGCTTGAACTCCCGGATCGCGCGCGCATACCCCTCCGCCTCCTCGAAATAGTGCAATCGTCCTTCCGAAAGGTTCACGATCAGCTCGCCCAGCTCGCCCGCGTGGATGCCCTCGGGCATCACGATCGCCTCTACCTGCGTCATGCCAGATTGTATGCAGGCCCGCAGCGTCCGCTCCCCCGCGATCAATTCATAGATCCCGTCCTCCGCCGTCGCGCGCACGGTGAGCGGCTGCATCTCCCCCGTCTCAGACCATGCGGCATGGCGCGCGCCCTCCTTATGTAAAATGGATTTCGTATCGATCCAGCATACCTGCTTGCAGGGCACCCCGCCTAAAAAGACCATTTTCTCCTCCGAACGCAGCATGAACCCTCTCCGCCTTTCCCAGGAACTGGCGCTGCGGCCTCCGCTTTGGAGGCTCGTCCGCACAGGCTCCAATCTCGCTTGTAGGCGGCGATTTCGCCTTTTGCCGTTTGGATTCCTGCCAAAGAGGGCGCTTCACGGCAGCCATTCGTTCGCCGTAAAACGCCCTCTTTTTCTAGTTTTCGACCTGTGCATCCCGTCCTATGGGAAAGCGGAGTCATGATCCGAGCGGATTTTTGCCGGGCGTGCCCGCCTTGCGCGGATACTGTCGAGCGGTTTTTTGCCGTTTCTCGCACACGAGCAGCACGTGCTGCCAATCCCTGCCCGGCACCGACGCCTCGAGCAGCTCGCCGGCCTCCCCGCCCAGCAGACGCGCGGCGCTCCCGGCCTGCATCAGCTCGTCGTGTACGCCCGGCCCCTTCCAGCAGAGCGCGCGCCCCCCGACCTTCACAAAAGGCAGCATGAGCTCCATCAGCACAGGCGTGGACGCGACCGCGCGCGATACCGCCAGGTCGTACGTCTCCCGATAGGCGGCGCTCTGCCCCGCGTCCTCCGCGCGCATGTGCACCGCTTCCGCCGCCAGGCCCAGCGCATCGACGACCGCGCTTAAAAAGTCCACGCGTTTTTTGAGCGAGTCCAGCAGCGTCACGCGGAGGTCCGGGCGGAGGATCGAAAGCGGAATCCCCGGCAGGCCCGCGCCCGTGCCTACGTCGATCAAGCGCGCGCCCGCGGGAATCAGACCCAGGCCGAGCGGCGATGCCGAGTCGAGGTAATGCCTGTCCACCATCTCTATGGGGTCGAGCACCGCCGTCAGGTCGATGCGCGTGTTCCAGTCCATCAGCATTTTGTGGTATCGCAGTAGCTTCTCCACCTGCGAATCCTGCGCCTCGACGCCCATGGCCGCAAGGCCCGCCTCCAGATACGCCCTTACCCTTTGATCTTCCATAGCACACTCTCCACGATGAATTTCGCCCAGCTGAGCGTCTCGCGCACGTGGTTCTTCAGCCAGTATTCCGGCTTCGATGCGCTGCCCGCGCCCGAGGCCTCGATGCCCACCTGGCGGCAAAGCGCGAGCGCGCGCGCCACGTGGTAATCGCTCGTCACCACGACGGCGTGCGAAAGCCCCCGTTCCCGCATGATCTCCTTGGCGTACAGCAGGTTTTCGCGCGTGTTGAACGACGCCGTCTCCGCGACCACGTCCTGCTCGAGCACGCCGCGCGCCGTCAGCCATGCGCGCATCACTTCGCCCTCGGGCGCGGGCTCGTCCGATCCCTGCGCGCCGCAGACGATGACCGTCTGCCGCTTTTCTAGATAAATCGAGAGCGCCACGTTCAGCCTGCGCTCCAGCGCCACGGAGGGCGTGCCGTCGCGCTTCACCTGCGCGCCGAGCACGATGACGACGTCCGAATCCCCGCGCGCGGGCAAGGACGCCTCCTCATATACGACGTAGCCCAGCAGGGCGGCAAAGGCGAGCGCGCAAATCAGGATGAGGATAAAAAGCGCCATGAAGAACCTCCTGATTCCCTTATTCCGTCTCCATAAAGCCATCGTAATCCTCCACCGTGCCGACCTGGGAGAGCTCCGTACGCCGCGCCGCCGGCATCGAAGCCATGCGCACGCGGTAGTTGAAGTCGTCCATCGCCACGAGCTTCCCTTTGTCGATCATCTGCATGCGCGACATGGAGCTGTATGTGTTTTCCCCGACGATGATGTGGTCCATCACCTGAATTTCGAGCATCTTCAGCGTGTCGATGACGGTCTGCGTCACCTTGTAATCGCCCGCCGAGGGCAGCGCGTCGCCGCCGGGGTGGTTGTGGGCGAGCAGCACGCAGTATGCGCTATGCATCAGCGCTTCCGTCGCCACCTCGCGGGGATAAACCTGCGATTCGTCGATCGTCCCCTCGTGCAGCAGCGACGCCTGTATCAGATATCCCTGCGCGGTCAGGCAGAGCAAATATACGCATTCCTTTTTCCGTGCGCGCAGCAGGCTGCGGCAGTATTTCCCCGCCTCTTCGAAGTTGATCAACCGGGGCCGATCCCGCTGCTTGTCGCGCTCGTAGTAGCTCATGAGCTGGGGCATGAGCGTGATGAGCGCGGCGGCGTTGCGGCCAATGCCCGGCTCCTTCGTCAGCTCCTCCGCGCGCGCCTCAAGCACCGCCGAGAGCGAGCCGAAGCGGTCGATGAGCGCGTGCGCCAGTGGATTGACGTCCTTTTGCGGGATGGCAAAGCAAAGTAGGAGCTCAAGTACCTCGTGCGGCGCAAAGCCGGAAAGCCCTTCCTTGAAAAAGCGCTCCCGGATACGCTCGCGGTGTCCGCTGTGCATCATATGCTCTATGCCTCCATGAGGATCGAAGGTACCTTTGTGATGTCCGCCGCGACCGGCATGCCGCACTGGCATAGCCGCCTGCGCGTGTTGTGCCCGCCTTCGACCAGGATGCACCGGCAGCCCATGTGCGAGGCCACAAACGCATCCGTGATCATATCGCCCACCAGCACCGCCTCTTCCGGCGCGACGCCAAGGCTGGCCAGCTGATGCAATCCCCGTTCCTCCTTGGTGCCGCCTCGGTTGTCGGTCAGGCCCGTCACCGCCAGCATGTAGGGCGTGAGCCCTAAGTCCTGCGCCTGGCTTTGAAGCGTCGGCTCGTAGCTCGAGGAGAGGATGGATTGAGTGTACCCCGCGGCCTGCAGGGCGCAGATCGCGTCGAGCGCGCCGGGCATCAGGCCCGCGCGCAGCACCTCCCGGTCGAATGCCTCGAGGAACGCTTCGTTGATCCGGGCAAAGTCGTGCTTTTCAAGGTCCACGCCCAGATCGCGGTAAAAAAGGTCGACCGGATTGCGCATGAACGTCCGGTATTCCTCCAGCGTGATGGGCTCCATGCCCATCTGCTTTAAAAGCTGATTGTCGATGGATAGCGCCAGCTCTACGTCTCTTAGAAGCGTACCGTTAAAATCCCATATAATATGACGAACCTTTGGCTTCATTTGTTCCTCCCATTCGGCTACAGGCCTTGTATCTCGTCGAACAGCGCGCGGATGTCCGATTCCGAAAGCTGCGTGGGCATCTGCTCGCCCGCGGTCACCATCGCGTCAAAGAGCCTGCGCTTGCGTTCGCCCAGGCGGACGACCTGCTCTTCGATCGAGGCGTGCGTGATGAGGCGGATCACCTGCACCTTGTTCTTTTGCCCGATGCGGTGCACGCGGTCCGTCGCCTGGTCCTCCGCCGCCGGGTTCCACCACGGGTCGTAGTGGATCACCGTGTCCGCGCCCGTCAGGTTCAGGCCCGCGCCGCCCGCCTTGAGCGAGATGAGAAAGACCTGCCCTTCCCCGCCGTTGAACTGGTTTACGAGCGTCATCCGTTTTTTGGGGGGCGTCTCCCCGTCCAGGTACAGGCAGGAGATGCCCGCCGCCTCCAGCCTGCGCTGCAATATGCGCAGCATGCGCGTGAACTGCGAAAAGACGAGCGCGCGATGCCCGGCCTCCAATGCGCCGGGCAGCACGTCCAGCAGCATGTCGAGCTTGCCGCTCGAGGCGGAGTAGTCGGGCAGGCATAACGCCGGATGGCAGCAGATCTGGCGCAGTTCCGTAATCGCCGCCAGCACCTCTACGCGCCCGCGCTGCATGCCCTTCGTGCGCAGCAAATCGTCCACATGCCCGCGCAGGCGCAGCAGAGACGCCTGATAGACGCGGCGCTGCTCCTCCGTCATCTCCGCGAGCAGCTGCGTCTCCATCTTCTCCGGCAGCTCGCGTAGCACGTCTCCTTTGAGCCTGCGAAGCAGGAACGGGCGGATGCGCTGGCGCAGGGCCTCGCTTCCCTGCCCCTCGCCGTGCCTGTGCATGAACTGCGCGTAGCTCATCAGGTAGCCCGGCAACACGAAGTCGAACAGCGACCACAGCTCGCCCGGGTGGTTCTCCATCGGGGTGCCGGTCAGGGCCAGCCGCGTGTCCGCCGACAGCTGCTTGACCGCCGCCGCGCCGACGGACATGGCGTTCTTGATGTGCTGCGCCTCGTCCAGCACCGCAAAGCGGAACGTAATGCCGGCAAGCAGCGCGATGTCGCGCCGGATGAGCGGGTAGGAGGTGATGAAGACGTCCACGCCGCCTTCCTCCTTCAGGCGGCGGATCTGCTCCTGGCGCGCGGTCTGGCCGCCCTCCGCGATGAGCAGACGCAGCCCCGGCGCAAAGCGCACGAGCTCCGCCTGCCAGTTATAGACCAGCGAAGTCGGCGCGACGACGATCGACGGACGGCCTCCCTGCTGGCGGCTCGCCCATAGAAACAGGGCGATCACCTGCAGCGTCTTGCCCAGGCCCATATCGTCGGCCAGGATGCCGCCCATGTGCAGCCGGTTGAGCGCCTGCATCCAGGCAAAGCCGCGCAGCTGATAGGGCCTGAGCACCGCGTCTAGCGGCGCCGGGCACGGGTCGCCCTCGGCGCTCAGCTGAGATGTCACCGCCCGCACCGTATCGTCTACGGCGATGGGCAGCTTCCCGCTCTCCAGCAGCGTCGTCAGATAGACCGCGCGGTAAGCCGCCATGTCCACGGCGCTCGTATGATAGCCCTCCGTGTTATCCGGCAGGTCTGTCACGCTGCTGTCGGCGACGGTGTCCGCCAGCTCAAACCAATCGTCCAGCCCCGTCAAATTCAGGAATGTGCCGTCCTTCAGGTGAA
This sequence comes from Bacillota bacterium, assembly GCA_023404715.1. Classification (GTDB taxonomy): domain Bacteria; phylum Bacillota; class Clostridia; order Christensenellales; family Aristaeellaceae; genus Beduinella. The sequence continues at coordinate 6,270 of JAEYAR010000110.1, forward strand.
AGTAGCGTTTACGGTCTCGCAGCGCCTGCAAGATGAGCAGCAGCTCTTCGGCGGGCTCCCCGCTTTCCTGCAATTGCAGCTGCAATACGCCGCCCTGCATGTGCAACGCGCCCGTAAAGCGCGGCTTGCGCGGCGCCATGCGCTTAAAGTCCTCCGAGCAGAATACCTGCGCGCTGCGGCGCAGCTCCTCCAGGCCCGATGTCAGGAAGTTGTAGACGGATTCCGTCGCCGCCAGGTAAACGCGCCCGGCCCGCACGCGAAAGCCCGCGCCCGCTAGGCAGTCGAGCACGCGATGCTCCGCCTGTGCGTCCCGCATGAGCAGCAGGCGCGACCCGCTGCCGGGCGCGTCCTTGCCCTGCGATGCGGCAATCTCCGCGGCAAAGGGGTCGATCTCCTCGTCCCCATAGGCAAAGACCGTGCGCGCCGTCACCGCGCGCCCCTCGCGGTCGAGGTACACGCTCGCCTGCAGCGGGCGGCGGACGATGCGCTCCGCCAGCGCGCCGTCCAGGTCGACGTCCCCGGCCCGCGCAAGGCGGGGCAAAAGCTCGGAGATCACGCGCTCGACCGTCCCCGCCTCAAAGCGGAAGATGGCCTGCCCGCGCTGCGCGTTGCGCATCAGCACGCGCAGCACCTCCCGCTGCTCGGCCGGGGGCCGCAGCACCTCCCCCTCGCACAGGACAAATTCACAATTCTCCGTCAGTAGGCGCATCTGCGGTGACATTTCCGCCACGACCTGCAGTTCGCGCCCGGAGGCCTGTGCGCTAAAATGCAGTTGAACGGGGCCCTGCGACACGTGCGGCAGCGACAGCATCTGATCGCCTACCGCCAGCCGAAAGGGGCGCGCCATGAAAAGGCGCAGCACGCGGACGGCATGCGCGTCGGGCAAGACCATATACTTGGTCTCGTCGGGTTTCACAGGCGCTGTGCCGGCCATGCGCTGGATGTAATCGACCTCGCCGAGCACGCGGAGGATCAGTTCGTCCGCGCGCTCAAAGGACATCCACTCCGGTTGATAGGTGAAGCCCTTGCCAAACGCGAGCGTCGTCCTGTCGGCGATCGCCTTCAAAAATTGTGCGATGTTGCGTACGACGTATAGGCGGTCCTGCCCGACGCGCATCGCGAGACGGATGCGCCCCTCGCCCTGCGCCTCGCAAAGCATTTGAAGCGTCCATTCAATCTGAACGGAGGCCTCCATGGGCAGCGCGGGCTCCATCGCGCTGAGCAGCTCGTCCGCCGCCTGGCGCGCCCGCCGCCTGCGCGCTTCCTCCACCGTACCCGAGCCGTGCGCCAGCAGCATCGCGGCCACCATGTGCCGGCAGGGGCGGTGGGTTCCCTCGAATGTTTCGCACGAGCACTTGCCGGCAAGGCGCTGCCCGATGCCTACGCGTACCGTCCGGCGCGGCTCGCCGTCAACCACATAGCGCAGGCCGTCCCGCTGCTCCTCGAGCGGCCTGACCGCGCCTCGTCTGTATATCGCCATGCCTGCCTCGTATTCGTCCTGGGGCGTCATGCGTTTAAGCTGTTCTAATTCGGGTGTCAACCATGCCACTCCATTTCACGATCGAAAGGGCGCTCCTATGCGTCCGTCCAATAGGGTAACCTTTCTACTATTCTGCGGCATGCGTGAAAACTCCTGCCGCGCTTCTGCTGATCACGGCGCATTTTTCGTTGCCCCTTCGCCATCCCCGCCGCTTATCCAGTATAGCGCCGCTTTACCTAAAATATGAGCGCATGAAAAACCCCCGAAGGGATATCCCTTCGGGGGATGATGCCGCCTGGATTACCTGATTTCAATGCGCCGGGGCGTCTTGGGGGCGGCTTCCGGCGCTTCCTTGGGTAACGTCAATTTCAAAACGCCGTCTTCATACTTTGCCGTCACAGCGTCTTCCTTGATGCCGGCCAGGTCGAAGCTGCGCTGGAACCGGCCGGTGCGCCGCTCGCTGTATACGTAGTGATCGCGCTCCTCCTTCTGCTCGCTGTTCATGTTGGCCGCGATGGTCAGCCTGCCGTCGTCGACCGTCAGCTCGATATCCTCTTGTTTGACGCCCGGCAGCTCGGCGGAGAGCTCGTAGGCGTCCTTGCTATCCCTTACGTCTACGCGGAATGCCGAGGTGCCGAACATGTCGCCCATGTCGAAGAACGAATTGAAGAAACGGTCGTCCCAAAGGCTCGGAACCGCGTTGCGGTTGCTGAGAGAACGGTTGGTGTGTAGCGGAATCATAGAGAACATAGAGCAAAACCTCCTTTGTCATCTTGCCATGTCTTAATCAGTTCGCCGTCTTAAGGTCCCGGCTTCTTTAGCCCTTTCCTTTTGACAACTATATTATACGCAAAAGATCAAAGAAGGTCAAACTCATATTGGTCAAAGAAGGTCAGCATTCTGGTCTTTTTTAAGCCTCAGACCAAAATATCTCCCACATGCTCATTTGTTCACGTCTTTTCGCGCTTTTTTAGCCTTTTACAAAAAAATAACGAGCGGCCGCAGATGCGGCCGCAGATACGTTTATGAATGCGAACGTTTTTTTGCGTATTTATTAATATAATCCCGCAGCTCATGCATGGGCATCGGCGGCCCGATCATATAGCCCTGCCCTTTCAGGAAGTTCAAATGTTCAAAAAACTCCATCTGATCGTCGGTCTCAATGCCCTTGGCGCAGACAAAGAGATCCATCGTATCCGCAAAGTGCGACACCGCGATGAGCAGCTTGCACGTTTGCTCGTCGTCGGGAACGCCCGCTGCAAACGAACGGTCCAGCTCCAGCCCGTCGAAGTGAACCTCCTTGAGCAAATCGATGTTGGAATGCCCCGTCCCAAAGTTGCCGAGCAGCAAAGCGATTCCCTGTTCGTCGTGTAGCCGGTTGATGTTATCGATGCCCGTAGGCGTCAGCTCCTGCGCTTCGCTGAGCTCAAACTGTAGCTTATAGGGGCGCATTTTTGTGCGCTCCATCGTCTGTAAAACCTGGTCGTAAAAGCCCGCCTCGTTGGCCTGCGCGGCCAGTACGTTGATGGAAAGCGTCACGTTGCTGTCCGTCTCCGCTGTCAACTGCACGGCCGTGCGCATCGCGCGCCCCATGAACCAGGCGTAGAAGATGCGGGTGAGCTCCTCGTCGGCCTCGATCGCCTCGATCAGATCCCGCGCGGGAACACTCTCTGCGTTCGGCCGGCGGATTTTTTCCGCAAACACTTCGTAGGTATTGCAGGTGTTCTTGCCGAATGTCCATTTGGGTTGACCATAGAGCTCCAGGGCGTCCTCCTCGATCAGTTGTAAGAGGTAGTCCCGATCGATTGTCATGTGTGTTCCCTCCCGTCTGTCTTGCCGATCCTCTATGCAGCTGCCTGACAAATGTCAAACACGCCTCTTATGCATTTCATATTCGCTGCAAAACATGAAAATACCTCCTCTTTTACCATAACTCTCAAATTTTTCAGAAGAATTTTGTCCTATTCCTTCGCTTCTTTAGCCGGTGTAAATCGGGGCGGAGAGGGCGATCGTGCAGGCCTTTTGGCAGGCCTGTCCGTGGATTTCAAGGCGCGCATAGGGCGTATCCCGCACCGAGACCTTCATACAGCCGGCCTTTGCGTCCGTACGCGCGAGCAGGCGGTCACCGCGTCCGAGCAGCACAGCCTCTGACGCTTGTATGCCAAAGCGTTCCCATTGCCAGCGCCTCGTCTCATCGTTTACGCGAAAAATGCATTGGTAGGCGCCCTCGGGCGCCGTATCGCCCGCCTGAAAAACGCCCGCATCGCCCATCAGGCTCCAGGTTACGTCAGGCCCCAGGGGCAGCAGGGTTCGCCCTGCGCCAAGCGCTTTCAACCCCTCCGCCTCCGTGGCTGCCTCCGCCTCTAGATAGGTGCAGCCCCGTGGCAGCGGCGAGAAAGCTTGCCGGTGCCAATCCCGCCCATAAGTCGGGGCGATGCGGTATCCGCTGTCGAGCAGTCCACGCCAAAGTGCCACGGCCCGTCGGTTGTGCGCGGCGAGCGGCGGAAGGTCCTCGTTCCATACTTCGATATAGTCAACCCGGTTCCAATCCTGCACGCGAAAGTCCCAGTAACAGCCCGTGCACATGGGGCTCCCCGGGGCGAAGGGGTGCGCTATGCCGACGAGCCCGCCCTGCGCCTTTACCTGGTCGATCTTCGCGTCGATGTTGTCCGGCGCAGCGTCGCGCCAGTCCACGAAGCCTTGCGTTCCCAGCGCCAGCATATGCCCGTAAAAGGTCGTCCACTCGATGCCGCGGATGAAGGGGAAGCGCGTGCGTTCCATCTGCGCATATCCCGAGAGGGTGTTGTGATCCGTGAGCGCGATCAGGTCCAGCGCCTCGTCCCGCGCGGCCTGCGCCAGGTCGTCGGGGGCGAATTGGGCGTCCGAATGCAGGGTATGGCAGTGGAGCTCCGCACAGATTCTGCTCATATCGACGACACCTCTTCGACCGTCAGACGGTATGTGCACGGTCGTGTGATGACCGCATGGGCGCTGACGCCTACGCGCCATGTGCCCGCGAGCAGGGGGCCGTCGGTAAAGCCGTAAGAGCTGTCCGCCGTCCCGACGATGTGCTCCTGCTCGGGGTCATGCCGGTGCGCAGCCCCGCGATATCCATCCGGCGCATCCAATGAAATCGTAAGGAGGTTGACCAGGGGCTTTACCTCGCCGCGAAGCGCGCAAAGGGCCTCCCGATCCTCCGGCAGGATATAGCGCTCAAATCCTTCTTCGATCAGGGCGTCGGCCGCCGCCTCGTCCGCCAGGGCCTTGGGCGTATAGGAAAAACGGATGCGTAGCGCTTCACACGGCGCGCCGAGCGTAAAGGGATGATAGATCGTGGTCTTGCTCTGCTCGGGAAACAATTGTGCCTCGACGTTCAGGATGGTCTTGGGCATCTGCCTCTCCTCCTTTATCCTTCTGCCGTCATTATACTGGGTTTGATGCGGCATGGATATACCAAAACGAAAAAAAAGAGCTGTTTCCAGCTCTTTGTGGGATCCGGCAGCGATCTACTCTCCCGGGCCGTCACCAGCCAAGTACCATCGACGCATAAGGGCTTAACTTCTGTGTTCGGGATGGGAACAGGTGGATCCCCTTCGCCATAGCCACCG
>JAEYAR010000026.1 GCA_023404715.1 Bacillota bacterium
ACGCTGAGCGTCGCATTCTTATTGCGGTGAATCATCCTATGGCAGTTCGCGCAGAGGCAGACGAGGTCTGATTGCGGATCGGGCGCAGTCGGCTCGCCGGCGAGGCTGAGCGGCTTTACGTGGTGTACCTCGACATAATGCCTGCCCAGCGGGCCGTAGAAGCGCTCGAAATTGAAGCCGCAGGCCTGGCAGGTCGTGCCGTGGAGAGCGATGGCCGCCTCGCGATTGACCGGATTGCGCTCATAGCGGGTCGTGTAGATCTGGAGTCTCTTGCCCTCTTCTTTTGTAGACGCAGGCGAGGCTGCATAGGAGGTGAGCGCTTCATCGATAGCCGCCAAAGGCGGCGCTTCGCTTAAATGCAGTTCCTCCATGGCTTGCGCCAGCTCGTCGCGCAATTTCCATTCAAAGTCGTTGCCTTCAACACAGTCTACATAGCGTCCGTAAAACGGGATGCTGAACTTGGATTGCTTACAATGGACTCCCTTTACCGTGAAGCGGTTGAGGTGCTTGAGGATGCGCGTGGATAGCCCGTTGACGATACCGTTAAAGGGCGTGCCCTTGAGCGCAATCTGATACTTTTCCATGATCGCTTTATGGGTCGCCCTATGGTCGGGCTCGTGATACCACTTGAGCACCATATCCATGGCGCTGCCGGTGAAGATGCGGGGGTCTTGCAGCATCTCCTTCCACTCGTCTACCGTGATATCGATATCGACGTGGTAAGCGCCGTCTTTGTACGTCAATTCCAGCGTCTTCATTTGCAGGTGTAACCTCCGTGTATGCGGGGCATTATGACAAAGCGAGCATTTCAAGCAGATCTTCCAGGCCGCTCAACCGATAATCCGCAGCCCCGATGAATGCCGGGAACGCCCTCTCCAAAGATCGTCGTCCTTGCGCCCACCGGTTTCGTTTTCATAACGCATCAGTTCGCTTTGCCACAGCTTACATTGCGCGATGGCCTTTTGAATGAACGGATGCTATAATTGCAATGCAAACATTACCGCCTGCTTTACAAAATTTTCACGTATTTTTCTGAAGTCGGTATTTCCCCAGTTCCATGCCGTTTCATTTTCAGAAAGCGGATGCTTGTCAGAACATAATAAGATTGAAACGGCAGGAATCGAATGGTACCGGCTTACGGATAAAAGAGCAGATGATTCCATATCCACCCCCACACATCCCTTTTCTCGCCAATAAGCCTCTTTGGCAAATGTTTGGCGATAAAATGCATCGCTGGTTACGGTGGGGTTTGTAGACACATTGAATTTACTGGAAAAATAAAACTTTGCTTTATTAAAAAGGAATACATCGGGTTCGGCAAATTGAATATCTTCAAAATAGTGAAATGAGGTGCCTTCTTCGCAGAACACTTTGTTTGGCACGATTACATCGCAAACATTGATATTGTCCGCAAAACCACCGCACATACCGACGATCACTATGCGTTTAGCGCCTAATGCCCGAATCGTTTCCAATGTGTCGACAGCAGCGGGAGCACCATATCCGCCACGTGTAAAGCACACATGATTGTTGCCCTTGATAGCGATACATTGGGAATCTTCCAAAAAGCAAGGAAGTTTATCGAATAGTGTTACGGTTTCGTAACTTGTCTCTAATAACTTTAAAGCCATGCCTATCTCAAAAATTACACAGGTTTGTGGCAAAGAACCAGTATCTGCATGGATATGGCGGCTATGAATATGCTTTTCGGCGGTTATGACGGGTGCCGTGTTATCGTTAGAAAGTGTCCATTTCATCCATTTCGCCTCGCAAAAAATAAAATTGGATTCGCATCGCTCTACGCCAAAGAAGCCTAATCCTATGCAAAACTAAACGCCGCACGTCAGTCCGCCCGTCAAAACGGCGCCGCCCCGTCCTCCTCCATATCCGACCGCTGCACGCAGTCGGCGGGCACGAAGCCGCGGGCGGGCTGGCCCAGGGCCGTGGTTTCGACGTAGGCCCAGCGCGCTTCGTTCACGTATTCGGACAGGTAGGTCACGTTCGTGCCCTCGGTCAGCGTTTCGAGCGCCTGATAGGTGGCGACGGGGTCGTCGGTCAGCGTGCAGCGGCGGGTGATGGAGGCCTCCGCATAGTCGAAATGGAGCATCGGCGCGTTAATGCGATCATGAAAGTCGGCGCTGCTGGCGTAGCCTACGCGCACGTTGCCGCCGTTCGTCCAATACATGACCATGAGCCAGCCGTTTTCCCAACCGCCCGCGTAGATCGCGCCGTTCGTGCTCGCCATGGCCTTTCCGTTCGCCGCGCGATAGTAGCCCGTGCCCGGGCCGGAATAGACCTTCAGGCGCTGATCGGGCGCGAAGTACATCTGCGTGAAGGCGGAGAACGCGCCGTCGATCGGCGGTTCGTAGGAGACCGCGGGCAGGGGCTTGCCGTCCGGATTGCGCGTGCCCAGCGCGCGCATCTCGGCGCGCACCTCCTTGACGAGGCGTTCGTTGCGCCATTCGACGTCCGTCATCAGATGCTCGTAGATATCCTGGTTGTCGTCGTACTGTTCGTTTTCGTGATACCAGGTCTGGGCGCGAAAATAGCTGTCGTATTTTTGCCCCGCGATGAAGTGATAGCCGTGGCGCGCGAAGATTTCGTTGAGGATGTAGCCCAGCGCATCGTACTGCCAATCCCACAGCTCCTCGCGCGTGAGCGCACGGGTATGGCTGTCCGGAATGATATAAAAATTGGAGGCGTACGCGGACGGCGCGAGGGATAGGCACAGGAGCAGGGCGCACAGGGCGGCGGGCAATCGCTTGAACATGGCGGAGGATCTCCTTTTTCGACGAGATGGGGGAGGGGCGAATGGATAGCGCGCTCAGACGCGGACGGCGAAGCGCTTGATATAGTGGAGCGCCGCGCCCAGCGCGGAGGCCTCGTAGCGATGGTTACACGGATACAGATCGTTGACGGCGGTTTCGAACGTATTGAGCTGCGCGGCGCGCCGGCGGATCTCATCCATGCGATCCCCCAGGTGCCCGCCGACATAACCGCCCAGCACGATAGGGCAGTCGAACGCCATGCGAAGGCTATTGAGCGCGATGCAGAGCGTATCTACGTAGGCGTCCCACGCTTCGCGGGCGACGGGATCCCTTGCGTCCAGTTGGAGGAAAAAGGTCTCTAGCCGCCCATCCGGCGCGAGAGAGGAGAGCGCGCTTGACGAGCAGTATGCATCCAGGCAGCCGAGCTTGCCACAGTAGCACTGCCGGCCGCCCGGGTGCACGCACATATGGCCGAATTCGCCCGCACGGCGGTTCCCGCCGTGATACGCCCGGCCGCCGATGTAGATCGCCCCGCCGACGCTGCCGCTCAGCGACAGATATACGAGATCTTTCACCGCCACCTGACCGTGCACCTGCGCGGCCGCCGCGGCGTCCGCGTCGTTGAGGAGGAAGCAGGGAAAGGGGAGCTGCGCTTCCAATGGATCGATGGGCACATCCTGCAAGCCGAGCGCGTGCGAATCGAGAATGCGGCGCCCTTCGGCATCCACGATGGCGGGCATGGAGACGCCCGCGCCTAGAATGGACGTCTCCGCCAGGCCGTTGCCGAGCACCATCGCCCGCACCTCCTGCGCCAGCGCGCACAGATAGCCGTCATCCCATGAAAAGGGACGCTGGATGCGCCTGCTCGCCGCAATTTGGCCGCGCAGATCCAACAGCACCAGGCTGATATGCCCGCGCGTTACGTCGACGCCGACCGCGTGGTGCAGCCCGGCGTTGAGGCGCAGCGCGCGCGCCTTGCGCCCGCCGGTGGAGGCCAGCTCCCCGGCCTCCTTTACCAGGCCGCATTCTACGAGCTCGCCCGATGCCTTCAGCACCGTCGGCATGCTCAGCATAAGCGCCTGCGCAATTTCAGGGCGCGAAGCCAAATCACGCCCGCTGAGGTAGGCGAATATCCGATTGCGCGCAGAGCGGTCGTTCATAAAGAGCCCTCCCGTTTCTCCGGTTTTCTAAAATATATCGTTCGCGGAGGGGATTGACAAATCCTTTTTTCTGCTGCACAATATACTTACATAAAGCCATCTAACAAAGTTTGCGAGGGGGAAGGTTATCATGCTCAAGCAGGTCATGACGGCGCCGGGCGTCATCGAGTTTCAAGAGGTGGAAAAGCCTAAGGCAGGCCCGGGCCAGGCGCTCGTGCGCATCGAAAAAATCGGCATTTGCGGGTCCGACATCCACGTTTATCACGGCGAGCACCCGTTCACAAGCTACCCGGTGACGCAGGGGCACGAGGTCTCCGGCGTCGTGGAGGCGCTGGGCGAGGGCGTCGGCGGCCTGCGCGTAGGGCAGAAGGTGACGATTCAGCCGCAGGTGGTCTGCGGCAAGTGCTACCCCTGCCGCCACGGCAAGTACAATTTATGCGAAGAGCTCAAGGTTATGGGCTTTCAGACGACGGGCGTCGCCTCACATTTCTTCGCGGTGGACGCGCAGAAGGTGACGCCCCTGCCGGAGGACATGACGCTCGACGACGGCGCGATGATCGAGCCGCTCGCCGTCGCGGTGCACGCGGTGCGCCAGGCGGGCGACGTGCGGGGCATGAAGATCGTGGTGCTCGGCGCGGGCCCGATCGGCAACCTGGTGGCGCAGACGGCGAAGGGCATGGGCGCGGCGGACGTGATGATCACCGACGTGAGCGACTGGCGGCTTGAGAAGGCCGCGCGCTGCGGCGTGGCGCACTGCGTAAACACGAAGAAGGAAGATTTGGGCGATGCGATTTTGAAGGCCTTCGGTCCCGACAAGGCGGACGTGATTTACGACTGCGCGGGCAACAACGTGACCATGGGCCAGGCGATACGCTACGCGCGCAAGGGCTCGACCATCATCCTTGTGGCGGTCTTCGCGGGCCTGGCGCAGGTGGACCTGGCCGTGCTCAACGACCACGAGCTGGACCTGAACACCACCATGATGTACCGCAGCGAGGACTATATGAAGGCCATCGAGCTGGTAAACGAGGGCCACGTGGCGCTTTCGCCCCTGGTGAGCTGCCACTTCGCCTTCCGGGACTATCTGGATGCGTACAAGTACATCGACGAGCACCGCGAGACGACGATGAAGGTCATCATCGACGTGCAGAAATGAGGGATACGCGATATGAAGGGCAGCTTTTTTCTGGGAAACGGCCGGTTTGAGGTGCGCGAGAAGGAGCTCGGCGCGCTCGGGCCGCGCGACGTGCTGATCCGCAATATGGCGGCGGGCGTATGCGGCACGGACGTGCATATCTATCACGGCGAGGAGGGCTCCGCGGCGGTGACGCCGCCGGTGATCCTCGGCCACGAGTACGCGGGCCTGGTCGAGGCGGTGGGCGAGGCCGTAACGGCGGTGGCGGTGGGCGAGCGCGTGACGGTGGACCCGAACATGTACTGCGGCCAATGCCCATACTGCCGCGCGGGCAAAAAGCAGCTCTGCGAGCGCATGGTCGCCGTGGGCGTGAATTTCGACGGCGGCTTTGCGCAGTATAGCGTCGTGCCGGAAGGGCAGTGCTTCAGGCTGAGCCCCGACCTACCCTACGAGGTCGGCGCGATGGCCGAGCCCATCGCCTGCTGCCTGCACGGCATCGACCTGGCGCAGATCCGCCCGGGCCAGCGGGTGCTGGTCATCGGCGGCGGCGCGATCGGCCTGATTATGGCGCAGCTGGCGCGCCTTTCGGGCGCGGCGAGCGTGATCGTTAGCGAACCCATCGAGATGCGCCGCAAAATCGCGATGGAGGTGGGCGCGGACGGCGCGATCGACCCCATCCACGAGGATGTGCGCGCGCGTTTTCAAGCGTTGACGGGCTGCGACGGCGCCGAGGTGGTCATCGAATGCGTCGGCAAGCCCGTCGCCGTGAAGCAGGCGGTCGAGGCGGCGGCGCCCGGCGCGATGCTGATGCTCTTCAGCGTGCCCAGCGTCGGCGCGACGTACGACCTGCCGCTGTTCGACGTCTTCAAAAAGGAGCTGACGATTCGCGGTTCCATGGTCAACCCCGACACGCACGCGCGCGCCGTCGCGCTGCTCAATGCGGGCAGGCTTCAAATTGAGCCGCTGATCACGCACCGCTTCCCGTTATCGGACGTAGAGGGCGCGATCAAGATGCAAATGAGCGCGGAATCGATCAAGGTGCTGGTGAAGCCCTGGGAGGATGCGCGCTAAGGCGAACAAAGGGAAAAAGGCATGAGACTCGGCCTATTTAGAACCGGATTCTAAATAAGCCGAGTCTTTATGCGAAAGCCCGCCGGTCATTCATGCGCGCCGTGCACCGGCGCGCATCTTTTTTACGCCATTTCATCCGCCCTGGCGCCGATGACGATGATCAGCATTTGGTTACCTCGCCGGACGGCCTGGTGGACGACGCGCAGCCCGGCGGCTTTCAGCTTGATTTTCAAACTTCCAGTGGACCGTATGTCAGCACACAATTTTTTTGCGCCCCTCTTGACAAAACATCCGCTTGCCTTTATACTTGACTTAAAGGTTTAAGTTATAAAGAAATGATGTTCGATTTGAGGATAATGCATGAAGAGAGTCAGCATCAAGGACGTGGCGAAGGCGGCCGGCGTCTCCACCTCCACGATCTCCTACGTGCTCAACAACAAGGCAAGCGAAACCATCAGCCCGGCGACGCAGCAGCGCGTACGCGAGGCGGTGGAAAGGCTGGGCTACGTGCCCAACCAGAGCGCGCGCAGCCTGATCAGCCGCCGGTCCAACCTGATCGGCGTCATCATCCCGCAGACCGAGCCGGGGAAGGAATTCATGTTCAGCAACCCGTTTTACGGCGAGTTCCTCTCCAGCGTGGAGTACACGGCCCGGCAGAGTGGGTATCACCTGCTGATCTCCGGCACCGAGGCGAACGCGGGCTATCTGCGCATCGCGCGCAACCGCGGGGTGGACGGCGTCATCCTCGTGGGTACCTACCCTAGCGGCTTCATCGAGGAGCTCAAGCAGCTGGGCGCGCCGGTGGTGCTTGTGGACGCCTACATCAAGGACCCGTACTTTCATACCATCGGCATCGACGACCGCCTGGGCGGTTATTTGGCCACGCGCTACCTGCTGGAGAAGGGGCACCGCGAGATCGCCTTCGTCTCCGGGGTGATCAAGGAGCACGGCGTCAACGACAAGCGCTACCAGGGGTATCTGGGCGCGCTTAGGGAAGCCGGGATCGAGCCGGAGGCAAGGCGGGTATACGCGGGCGAGGTCGACTACGCGTACGGCATCCGCGCGGCGCAGGAGATGGCCGCGCGCGGCCTTCGCGAGACGGCGGCCTTCTGCACGGCGGATATCCTCGCAATCGGCTTGGTGAAGGGCATCCGCGCGCAGGGGCGCACCGTGCCGGAGGACATCTCCGTCGTAGGGTTTGACGACGTGTATCTCTCGGAAATCTGCGACCCGTCGCTCACGACCGTGCGGCAGGACATCCGCCTCAAGGGCGAGCGGGCGGTGCAGCTGCTGATTCACGCGCAGGAACAGGAAGGGCGCGAGACGATCCTGCTGCCCATCGAGATCGTGGAGCGCGATTCCGTCAGAGATCGCCGCAGGGGTTAACGGGCCGTGAACGGGGGCTTCAACACCTGCGCCCCTACATGGGGCTTGCAGCCTTTTGCGTCTAAAGCGGGTGAGCTTGCAGGGCCTGTACGAAGAAGGAGAGAAGCGAATGATCAAGCATTTGCCGGAGGGCATGGTTCCCCACGAGGACTGCGGGTTTGACCGCAGGCCGTACATTCCCCTGCCGGGCGAGCGGGTTTGCATTCGCTGCCGGGCCGAGGGCTGCGCGCAGGCGCCGCGGCTCATCTGGACGCTAGACGGGGCGGCGCAACCGGCGCTCCATGCCGTCTGCGAGGAGGCGCGACGCTACCGCTTTGATCTGGGCCCGTTTGACGCCCCCTGCCACGTGACGTACTGCCTGCAGGCCGGGGACGAACAGGCCGGTCCGTTCTCGTTCGACGTAGCGGCGCGCTGCGAGGTGGTTCCCACCGGCCCGGCGCTACGCACGGAAAAGGGGTTTTGCGCGCAGCTCAGCTGCGGGCTCCTGCTAGAGGTCGAGACGCAGCCGCTCGTATTACGCGTGCGCAAGGGGCGGGCGTCGGGGGAGCCGGCGCAGGACCAGACGCTGCCGCTCGCAGGCCCTTTCTCGCTCGACGTCGGCGCCTTTTCTTTTGCCTGTTCACTTAAACGTTCAAGCGAACCGGTTTTCGCCCTTCGCTTTCCCTGGGAGGCGCGCGTAAGCGCGGCGGGCGATGTGCTCAGCCTGCGGCAAAGCTTTGACATGGGGGCGGAGTACGTCCTCGGCCTGGGCGAGAAATTCGACGCGGTGAACCAGCGCGGCCTGCGCCCGCTCGCGCAGGTGGTGGAGCGCTTCACGCAGCAGGGCGCGCAGACGTACCTGCCCGTGCCCTTCTTCTTCACGGAGACGGGCGTGGGGTTCCTGCGGCGCACGGCGCGCAGCAGCCAAATGGACTTTACGGACGGCTTTGCCATCGCGCAATGCACGGACGGCCTCGCCACGCTGTGCGAGGACCGCCTCTTCGTAGGCGAGCCACGGCAGATCCTAAGCGATCTACAAGCGGAGACGGGCCCAGCCGCGCTGCCGCCTGAGTGGGCATTTGGGGTGTGGATATCGGCCAACGGGTGGGACTGCGACGCGGAGGTGGGGGCGCAGCTCGCGGCCCTTGAGCGTCTGAACTACCCGGCCTCCGTGATGGTGCTGGAGGCATGGAGCGACGAACAGACATTTTACCGCTGGAACGACCAGGCGCACTGGCGCGACCCGGCGGCGCTGATCCGGCGCATCCGCGAAGCGGGATTGCACCCCGTGCTCTGGCAAATCCCGGTGATCAAGCGGGACGAAGGCGCGGGCGAGGCGCTGCGCGCGGATGAGGCGGAGGCCATCGCCCGCGGCTACTGCGTGCAGAATGCGGACGGCACGCCCTACCGCATCCCGGAAAACTGGTTTCAGGGCAGCTTGCTGCTCGACTTCACGAACCCGCAGGCGCGCGCCTGGTGGTTTGAAAAGCGAAGGTACCTGCTGGATATGGGCATCGAGGGATTTAAGACGGACGGCGGGGAGATGGTCTACGACCGCACGGCGCGCCTATACGACGGCACGGGCGGCGACGAGGCGCGCAACCTGTATCCGCTGCGCTATGCCCAGGCCTATCAGGATTTCCTGCGCGAGCACGGCGTGGAGGGCGTGACCTTCTCGCGCGCGGGCTTTACGGGCGCACAGCGCGCGCCCATCCACTGGGCGGGCGACCAGCTCAGCCAATGGAGCGAGCTGCGCGCGCAGCTGACGGCGGGGCTGAGCGCCGGGCTCTCGGGCATCGCGTTCTGGGGCTTTGACATCGGCGGGTTCGCGGGCGAGCTGCCGGATGCGGAGCTATACCTGCGCGCGACGGCGATGGCCGCGTATTGCCCGATCATGCAGTGGCATGCGGAGCCGCGCTCCGGCCAGTTTTACGCTACGCACCCGGACGGCTTTTGCAACGACCGCAGCCCGTGGAACCTGGCGGCCTATTGGCGCGACGGGGGCATCGAACGGATCGCGACGCAGTTCGCCCGGGCGCGCGAGGCGCTTCGGCCCTATCTTTACGGGGAGGCGCGCCACTGCCGGGCCAGCGGACGCCCGCTGATGGCGCATCTGGCAATCGATCATCCGGGCGATGCGCGGGCCTGGGCGGTGGACGACGCGTATATGCTGGGCCGCGGCCTGCTGATCGCGCCCGTCGTCCGCCCGGGCGCACAGGGGCGGCGCGTATACCTGCCCAAGGGGCGCTGGCGCGCGGCCTGGAGCGGCGCGTTATACGCGGGCGAGGCAGAGCTTGACTTCGAGTGCCCGCTCGACCGGGCGCTCGTGTTTGAAAAGGGGTGAGGCCATGTACATTCCAAGGCAGGCGGGGCGGCGCTCGACGATCGCGCTATTTCTCGCGCCCGCGCTCATCGGGCTGATCGTCTTTTGCCTGTTGCCCATTGCGGCGTCGGTCGTATACAGCTTCTTCGATTACGACATCCTGGTGCCCTTTTCGCAGGCGAAGTTCGTCGGATTGCGCAATTTCACCCGCATCCTGACGGGGCGCGAGTTCCCGCAGGTGCTGCGGCACACGCTGACCTATCTGGCGCTATATCTGCC
>JAEYAR010000063.1 GCA_023404715.1 Bacillota bacterium
CAAGCGTAGCCGTTACCGGCTATGCAGCGACGGGAGACTTCCGCCGACGGAACGGCGGGTCCGATCTCTTGCCGGACTCTGAACGCGCGGCTTTCACGTCGCACTCACCCTTTCACTGCGCCGATCATCACGCCCTTCATGAAAAAGCGCTGCAGGAACGGATACAGGAAGAGGATCGGCGCCGTCGCGATGACGATGGTGCAATATTTCACCAGCACCTGATACATGTCGTTCGTATACGTCCCGACGCTGTTCATCCCGGTCGTGGAGCGCATATCGTTGGCGATCAAGATCTCGCGCAAAATGAGCTGCAACGGGAACTTCGTGCGATCCCGCAAAAAGATCATGTGGTTGAACCACTCGTTCCAGTGGCCGACGCCGTAGAAGAGCGTCATCGTCGCCAGCATAGGCCCTGAGAGCGGCAGAAAGATGCGTGCGAAGATGGTGAGCGGCCCCGCGCCGTCGATTTTGGCCGATTCCTCCAGGCTGACGGGGATCTCCTGAAACGACGTGCGCATGACGATCAGATTCCAGGAGGAGACGAGGCTTACCAGAATTACGACCATCCGCGTGTTGTTCATGCCCATCGCGTTCACCATCAGGTATAGCGGCACGAGCCCACCGGAGAAGTACATCGTAAAGACGACGCCCTTCATGATGGGGGCGGCGAGCAGCGCGTCCCGCCGCGAGACGACGTAGGCGCCCATGGCCGTCACGATCAGGTTCAGCGCGGTGCCGACGGCGACGTAAAAGAGCGTGTTCATGTAACCCGAGGCGATGTTGGGGTTTTGCAGCGCGAGCTTGTAACCGTCCCATGTAAAGCCCAAAGAACGCCATAGAATGCCCGAATGCTGCATGAGCCTGCCCGGCTCGCTAAAAGATGCGAAGACGATATACAAGATGGGATAGAGGCAAATAAAAGTAAACGCGCTGAGCAAGATGGTATTGAAGATCGGGAATACGTAATCCCTTTTTTCTACCAACTCTCTCCCCTCCTTACCATAGCGAATTGCCGGTCACGCGGCGCGAAAAGGCGTTGGCGAGCAGCAGAATCGTAAAGTTGATCACGGAATTGAAGACATTGACCGCCGACGAATAGCTGTAATTGAACTCCATGAGGCCCTTGCGGTATACGTAGGTCGATATCACGTCCGCCGTGTCGTAGAGCATCGGGTTGTATAGCAGGATGATCTTTTCAAAGCCCACGCTCATCACCTGGCCGATGCGCAGGATGAACAGCACTGCGATCATGCCGCTGATCCCCGGCAGCGTCACGTGCAGCATCTTGCGAAAGCGCCCCGCGCCGTCCATCGTCGCCGCCTCGTACAGCTGCGGGTCGATGCCCGACAGCGCCGCGATGTAAATGATCGAGCCCCAGCCGATGCCCTGCCAGATATCGGTGATCGTATAGATCGGCCGAAACCAGGAGGCGTCCGTGAAGAAGGAGATCCGATGCCCGCCTAGTGCGGTGATCACGCTGTTAACCACGCCGTCCGACTTGGTGAATTCCAGCGTCATGCCGCAGACGACGACCAGGGAGATGAAGTGCGGCATATAGGATATCGTCTGCACCGTGCGTTTGAATGCGCTTGAGCGCACTTCGTTGAGCAGCAGAGCGAGCAAGATGGGCGCCGGGAATGCGAACACGATCTGATACAGGCTGATCATGACGGTATTCGTGATCAGCTGTGAAAACGTGCGCGCCTTGAAAAACGCTTCAAAGTGCTTCAGGCCTACCCACGGGCTGCCCAGAATGCCCTTGGCGGGCGAAAAGTCCTTAAAGGCGATAATCTGCCCATAGATCGGGCCGTAACAAAAGATAATATAAAACAATACCATCGGAACGGCCAGCAGGTACAGGATGCCGTTGCGCTTCATGTCTCGCCTGAGCCGCGTTCCCAGCGACGCTTGCATGCGCCCACCTCCTTTAAAAAGAGCCGTCCCAAGCTCCCTCAGGACGGCCCTGCGCGCGCTTACCTATTGTTGTACATATCCAGCGCCATCTGCTGGATTTCGATCGCGCGGTCGATGCCCAGCGACTTGAGCGTCTCGACGTACACATCAAAATTCTCCAGCGGTTCCACGCCGAGGATGAACTTCAGCACCATCTGGTCGCGATAGGTGTTGACCTCGCTCATGATGCCGTTGTACTCGCTGCTGTATTCCAGCGGAATGCTGGAGGGTGGCAACATGTTCGCACGGTCGTTATCGGTCGCCCACTGCGTGATGGAGGCGAGGCTCATCTGCGCGTTTTCCTCCGGCATGGCATAGCCGGTATAGCGGAAGGTTCCGTTGAAGAGCTTGTACTTCCAAGACCACAGCGCATAGTCCATGCCCTCTTCGTTCTTGAGCACCAGGTCGGTAAAGGCGGGCTTGCCGTCCGTCATCTCGTAGCTGCGGCCCTCGATGCCGTAATTGCACAGCAGATAGCCCTCGTCGGAATACATATAATCCCACCAGCGCATGGCGACCGGCAGCTTCTCCGGGTCCAGCTTCGCGTTGATGAACACGCGCGAGTGACCGGTTTCCACCTCGTAGGTGATGCAGCCGATGTGCAGCTGGTCGTCCGCGTTCAGCTTGGGGTACGGCACCGCGGCGACCTTCCCCGCATCGCCGAGAAGCGAGTTATAGAGCGGCACGATGTCCTGATAGGTGATGTCGATGGCGCCCGCCTTGCCGGTCGTCAGGTATTCGGCGTAAAAGTTGGCGTCCGAGGCGGTGGAGGGGAAGTCCACGTCGAGCAGCCCTTCCTGATACCACTGGTTCATGAGCGTGAGGTAATCCTTATAGCCCTGCTCGATCGGCCCAAACTTAACGGTGGCGTCCTCGCGATAAAAATCGCGGCCGACGCCAAAGGCGCCGATGAACTGCCCAAAGCTCGGCAGGCCGCTCTTGGAAAGGATCATCGGCACCTGCGCGCCCTTCTGATCGCGGAAGGCCACGAGCATCTCATGCCAGTCGTCCAGCGT
>JAEYAR010000167.1 GCA_023404715.1 Bacillota bacterium
GACAAACCTATCGAAGTCAGACAAACCAAAAGCCGTCTGCAAGACTGTAATCGTATCCGCCGGCTTTGCCGGCGGGGCGGGGATTTTTCCGCAGCAAAATGCCATTTTGCGGAGGAAAAAGTCTCCCGTAAACTCGACAAAGTGGCGTACGCCACTTTGTCGACACGCAGAAAGGAGGCGGCCGCCTCCTTTTTTACGTCTCATGCTAAATACCGAATCTATCGATTCGCCTGCGCGCCCGGAGCGAAGGCCGAAGCGATGTAGGCCTGGACGTCCCGCTCGCTTTGCAGCACGACGGTCTTCTCACGGTAAGGCGCGATGCGCGCCTTGACGCCGTCGGCGCCGGTCTCGTAGCTCTTCACCCACTTGAACATGTGCCGGAGCATGTTGAGGTCCGGCCTGTAGATGCATTTTTCGATGCCGAGGTTTTGCCTGACCCACCGCAGCACGATCCGCCATTGCCGCACGCGCAGAGGGGGCTCCAGGACGAGGATGACGTCGGCCCTTTCCATGCCCTCGGTGAAGCAGGCGCGCCCGGCGTCCTCCATGATGTAATCCCCTTTGGACAGGATTTCGGCGAACAGCGCCCGCCACTCGGCGTCCGGCCGCTTGCGGTTGCCCCAGGGCGCGGCGGGATCGGGCACGCGCAGGACTTCGTCGAGATGATGGCAGGGGATGCCCGTGAGGTCCGAGATCCGCCGCGCCAGCGTAGACTTGCCGCTGGCGACGGAACCACAAATGTATATCTTCACGAGATATTCCTCCCTTAGAATGGATGAGGACCGTCGGACGGAGAATAAACAAACAAATGTTCGGGAAGGCCTGGCATTTCGCGTCGATTTGCGCTATGATAGAGGAAACAAAGAGAGGCGGGGATGAGAGATGCGCGATTTCAATGAAAAAAACGCGATTCAGCTGTTTGAAGACCAGAAGATCCGCACCGCGTGGGATGCGGAGCGGCAGACGTTTTATTTTTCCATCGTGGACGTGATACAGGTTTTAACCGACAGCGCGGACGGTCGCAAGTATTGGAATAAGCTAAAACAAAGGCTTAAAGAGGAAGGAAGCGAACTGGTGACAAAATGTCACCAGTTGAAAATGATAGCGGCGGATGGAAAAAAGCGGTTGACCGACGTGGCCGACACCGCACAGCTGCTGCGCATCATCCAATCCGTCCCCTCGCCCAAGGCGGAGCCCTTCAAGATGTGGCTGGCGCAGGTGGGCCGCGAGCGCATCGAGGAGACGATCGATCCGGAGCAGACGATCGACCGGGCGCTTGAGACCTACCTCAAGAAGGGCTACAGCGAGGAATGGGTGCACCAGCGGCTATTGTCGATCCGCATTCGCAACGAGCTCACCGACGAGTGGGGGAAGCGCGGCGTGAAAAAGGGGAGGGAATATGCCATCCTCACCGACGAGATCACGCGCGCCTGGTCGGGGATGAACACCCGCCAGTACAAAGACCTCAAGGGCCTGCGGAAAGAAAACCTGCGCGACAACATGAGCGACCTGGAGCTCGTGCTCACCATGCTGGCGGAAGCGTCGGCGACGGACATCTCCAGGGTGGAAAAGCCCGAGACTTTCGTCGAGAACCAGCAGGCCGCGCGGCAGGGCGGCGAGGTCGCCGGCATCGCGCGCAGGGCGCTGGAAGAGCGCACGGGCAGGCCGGTCGTCACAGCGCTCAACGCCGCCGGATTCCGCCAGCTGGTGTCGGACATCGTGGAGGATGCGGCGGCCCTGCCGGAGCATGGCCGCGAGGGGGATAAAGAGGAATAGAGAAAACGTGGTCAACCCCAAGGAAGGGCCCTCTCCGTCACGGCTGCGCCGCGCCACCTCTCCCGGCCGGGAGAGGCTTAGGGCGCGAGGGCCACGGGCGGGCGCGCAATGCGCGCCCCTACTTGAGCGCCGTGACATGCTACGGTTTAAGGGGACGCTATGGGGCTACGGGTGCGCTGTTCATTCTACTTTTTTGAGCACCATCACGACGCTCTGAAAGTCGCCCACGGGCACGCCGCCCGGCGCGATGAAGGGCAGGCGCACGCCCGCATTGCATAGCACGGAGGCGTCGTACACCTCGCCCGTATCCTCGTCTTGCCAGCGGCCTGCGGGGATATCGCGCAGCCGCACGCGGCGAAGCTCGGGGTTCGCATCCTGCAGCGTGACGAAGGCGCTGAAGACGACGGTATCCTCGAGCGCGAACTGCCAGGCGCATACGTTGCCCTTGAAGGGGCTTTGAAGGCGCGTGAACGTGCCCTGCTGGGTCACGCGGCGGATCTGCTTGACCCGGGCGATCTGACGCCGGATCTCCTCCAGGTCCTCCGGCGTCTGCTGCGAAAGGTCCAGCTCGTAGCCGAAATTGCCGCTCATCGCCACGTCGCCGCGCATCTTCATGCTCGTCACGCGCCCCACCTGGTGGTTCGGCACGGCGGACACGTGCGCGCCCATGGCGCTCGCGGGGTAGACGACGCTGGTGCCGTACTGGATCTTGAGGCGCTCGACCGCGTCGGTGTCGTCGCTCGTCCAGGTCTGAGGCATGTAGTATAGGATGCCCGGATCGAACCGACCGCCGCCGCCGGAGCAGGATTCGAACAGCACCTGCGGGAAGGCGCTCGTGATCTCCTCCATCACGCGGTACACGCCCAGCATGTAGCGGTGCGGCACCTCGCCCTGGCGCTCGGGCGGCAGGGCGCGCGAGCCGTATTCGGCGAAGTTGCGGTTCATATCCCACTTGACGTAGGAGATGGGCGCGCTGCGCAGCACGCTTAAGACCGCCTCGATGACGTAATCCTGCACGTCGCGGCGGGACATATCCAAAATCCACTGGTTGCGCGCCTGGGTGGCGTAGCGCTCCGGCGCGCGCAGCACCCAATCGGGGTGCGCCTCGTGCAGCTTGGAGCGCGGGGAGATCATCTCCGGCTCGAACCACAGGCCAAAGCGCATGCCCAGGGCCTCGACATCCTTTGCCAGGGCCGTAAGGCCGCCCGGCAGCTTGCGCCCGTTCACCGTCCAATCGCCCAGCGAGCAATCGTCGCTGTCGCGCTCGCCGAACCATCCGTCGTCGAGCACGAACAGCTCTACGCCCAGCTCCGCCGCCGTGCGGGCGATGCGCAGGATTTTTTCGTGGTCAAAGTGAAAATAGGTCGCCTCCCAGTTGTTGATGAGGACCGGCCGCTCGCGGTCGCGCCAGTAGCCGCGGCACAGGCGCGTGCGGTAAAGCCGGTGGTAGATCTGGGACATGCCGTTCAGGCCGTCCGCGCTGTAGGTGAGCACGGCCTCGGGCGCCTGGAAACGCTCTCCCGGCAACACCAGCCAGCGCAGGGTATCCGGGTTGATGCCGCAGACCGCGCGCGTCTGCCCATAGGCGTCCTCATCCACGGCGATGCGGAAGTCGCCGCTGTACACGAGGCTGACGCCGTACACGTCGCCGGTATGCTCGGTGGCGTCCCTGGCCATGAGCGCGCAGAAGGGGTTATGCTGGTGGCCGCTCGCCCCGCGGCAGGAACGGATCGCCCGCTCGCCGTGCATGGGCGCTACGCGCTCGACCTGGCGTTCCTTGCCCCAGGCGCCGTGCAGGTGCAGCATGTCGTACGCGCCATAGAGGCTGATGCTGGCGCTCGCGCAGTCGGCGAGCGTAAAGGGCTGATCGCCCCAGTTCTCCACGCACAGGCTGACGGCGACGGCGTCGTGATCGCGAAAGAGGGTATAGGAAAGCACGGCCTCCATGTCCGTCACGCCGTCGTGTAGGCTCACGCGAAGGGTTTGCGCTTCGTCCGGGCTTTCCACATAAGTGGCGGGCAAGCCGGGCAGCGGCGGCTTGCCGGGCAGGATCTCCGCCTTGATGAACGTCGCGCGGGTCGTGCGCCGCCCGGTCTGGCCCACGGCGGTCAACTGCACGGGGCGAAAATCGCCCTGCCCGCCTGTCGGCAGGGCAAAGGGCAGCGTCGCGTTATCGGTATCGAAAGAGGCGAGCCGCTCCGAGGTGAGCAGCGCCCCGGGAACGTCGCCCGACTCGAGGCGCGCGCCGAAATAGGGCATCAGCAGCGCGTCGGATCCATCCTGCATCTGGCGCACGCACAGCACCATGCTGAGGTTTTTCCCCTGCAGGTGGAAGGTGCGATTTTTTCCGTCCATCGATATCGGCATGAAAAGATCCCTCCATTTCGTTTCTTCAATAGCCAGGGTATGAAAGCAAAAGCTTATTTCACCGTTCAAGCATAGCAGGTAAGCCGGCCCTGCGTCAAGAGGGCGGTAGCAGGCTTCCTATCATCTTTTGCATAAAGGGAGGCATTCATACGCTTTCGTTTGCCCAAAAGAGCCCGGTATGTCTAAATATCGTGTAAAAGACGAAATTCGCAACCTTTATGCTTGCATTTTTGATGCGTTTGTGCTATTCTGCGAATGGATCATGCCCCGGGTTTGAAGGGGCGTTTTCGGAGGGAAAAGAATTGGATAACCTAAAGCAAGTGTCCACCGTCGCGTCGGTGGCGTTGCCGGTAGACGAGCGGCTGATGGTACGCCGCTGCCGCTACCAGCAGGGCGATGGCACGCGCCGCTTATGCGTCGTCACAGGCACGCACGGCGACGAGCTCGAAGGTCAATACGTATGCTTTGCGCTGGCGCAGCGCATCCAGCAAAACCCCGAATGCTTAAACGGCGTCGTCGATATCTATCCGGCGCTCAACCCCATGGGGATCGACTCAGTAACCCGCGGCATCCCGGCGTTCGACCTGGATATGAACCGCATTTTCCCCGGCACCAAGAGCGGCTCCGCCTTTGAGGAAATCGCCAGCGACATCGTCGAGAGCCTCGCGGGCGCGGATCTGGTGCTCGACATCCACGCGAGCAGCATCTTCCTGCGCGAGGTGTTGCAGGGGCGCGTCATGCACGAGTACGAGCAGACGCTGATGCCCTACGCCCGGCGGCTCAACCTGGAGTTCATCTGGAGCTACCCGGCGGCGACGGTGATGAAAGCGACGCTATCGCATACGCTCAATTCCATCGGCACGCCCTGCATCGTGGTGGAGATGGACGTGGGCATGCGCATCAACCAGAAGATGGGCGACCGGCTGGTGGACGGCATCTTCGCCCTGCTGCACGATCTGGGCATCTGGACGGGACCGGTGGGGGAGGTCGGCGAGCCCATCGTCTCCACGAAGGACGAAGGGGTCGTATTCATCAACGCGGAGTCCTCAGGCATCTTCGTCCCGGAGGAGCGCGGGGGCAACCGCGTGACCGAGGGCGAGCTGCTGGGGCGCATCCTCGACCCGCTGCACGGGAAGGTTCTGACCGAGGTGCGCTCGCCGTGCGACGCGCTCGTTTTCACCATGCGCGCCTATCCGGTCGTATATCAGGGCTCGCTCATCGCGCGGCTCATGAAGACGGGAGGCGGGGTCTGATGAAAAAGGACATCCTCTTTTCGCTGCCATCCCCTTACCGCGACACGATGCGCGTGACGGGATACCGCTTTGGCAAGGGCGAAAAATCGTGCGCGATCGTCGGCGCGATGCGCGGCAACGAGGTGCAGCAGCTATACGTATGCAGCCGGCTCGTCGCGCTGCTGCGCGAGATCGAGCAGGAGGGCGGCCTGCAGCCGGGCAAGAGCGTGCTGATCATCCCGACCGTCAACAACTACTCCATGAACCTGGGCAAGCGATTTTGGTCCATGGACAACTCAGACATCAACCGCATGTACCCGGGCAAAAAGGACGGCGAAACCACCCAGCGTATCGCCTACGAGGTGTTTGAGCGGCTGCGGGGGTATCAGTGCGGCATCCAGCTCGCCTCCTTTTATATGCCCGGAACGTTCATCCCGCATGTGCGCATGATGGATACGGGCTTTCAGGATACGGAGCTGGCCAAGGACTTCGGGCTGCCGTACGTCTACGTGCGCACGCCCAAGCCCTACGATACGGTGACGCTCAACTACAACTGGCAGACGAGCGGCACGGACGCCTTCTCGCTCTACGCGGGCAAGACCGACGTGATCGACGAGAACGCGGCGGAGCTATGCATCCGCTCGATCGTGCGCTTCCTCAACCTGCGCGGCATCGTCAAGTGCGACATGCCCCCGGGACACGCCAGCGCCGTCATCACCGACGCGGACATGCACGCCGTATCCTCCACGAGCGGCGGCTTGCTGCGGCGCGTCAAATTCGCGGGCGCCCATGTGCGCCGTGGCGAACAACTCGCCTTCATCATGGACCCTTACGACGGCTCCGTGCGCGAGGTGCTCAGGACGCCCATCACCGGTACGCTGTTTTTCGTGCACGACCAGCCTTTTGTGCTGGAGCATACCCCGGTCTTTAAAGTGCTTGGAAGCCGTATGGATTGAATGGATGGAGCATCCATTAATTGGTACAAAAGCTTGCAATTCACCGGCTAAACCGCTATAATAAGTTCGGAGAGGTCGTTTCACCCACGGACGACGTATACAGAGTGCTGTATGCGGGGTGGGACGGCCTCTCTCATTTATTAAGTGCTGAAAAGGGTTAAGTAGGCTTTTGGCGATGCATCCCTTTTAATGCTTCCTCTTTATGTTTCTTTTCTATCTGTTCTTTGGTAAATAACATACCACGAATCAAAGCCAATACGTACTCCTGACTTTCAATTGGCAGTTTGCTGGCCTCTAAAACGATGGTTTCCACTAAGTCAAGAGGGTGGGGCGAAGGGGCGTCATACATGGGATACCTCCAAATCATAATGTATTTTAAATGCAATATAATAAACTATAAATACATTATACTCCATGAAAATAGACTTGTCAATGCATAAATATGTTTTATTAAGGCAAATCTCTTATATATTTGCCCGTTCGTGACCCAGTGCGCATACGCTGCTGCCTCCGGCGGGGTCTACGCGCTCCGCTGAGGCCAGGGCGGGCCAGGGGGGATTCCGATTTCCCCCCTTAGGCCCCCCTGGACCCCCCTATCCCCCTTGAAGCGGCCACTCTCGGGGGCTTCCCGCCCCCTGGCGTGGGGCCCTCCCCTGGGGCTGGCGACGTTATCTATTGGCTGCAATCGAGAGAGCAGCTTTGCGTTATCTGATTTATAGAATCATAGAATGTATTGACAAATCATTATGGGTATGTTATTCTCTTCATATGAACTTGAGGAGGATGTATGCTGATGAAAACAGGAGAGCGTCTTCGTCTGGCACGTAAACATCGTGGGTATTCGCAGGTAGCGCTCGCGAAAGCCTTGGGGATGTCACGTGGTGTCATCACGAATATTGAATATGGTAAAGTCGTTCCCCAGCCTCTCGTCGCAGGCGCGATTTGCGAGATTTTGCAAATCCGAAGCGAATGGCTGCTTGAGGGCGAGGAGCCTATGGAGGACTTTGGCACC
Source organism: Bacillota bacterium (assembly GCA_023404715.1). Lineage (GTDB taxonomy): Bacteria > Bacillota > Clostridia > Christensenellales > Aristaeellaceae > Beduinella. The sequence continues at coordinate 7,344 of JAEYAR010000167.1, forward strand.
GTCAAGCGCGTCACCCGGGTGCTTGGGGAGATCGCGGAAAGCGCGCGGCTGCTTACGCCGGCGGAGCAGGAATACGTGCTCGCCATGATCAAGACGTATCAGGCGCACAGGGCGCCTATGAAAGCGGATGCCATGCAGACGGAAAAGCAGGATTTGCCGCGGGAAGACGAATAGGGACGCGGATGAATCCGCGCGAAAAAAACGCGCTCTCAAATAAATGAGGGGACGATAAACCCGCCATAGCTATGGCGGGTTCAGACCGTTGAAAAACCCTAGTTGCTTAGTTGGGGATGCATGAAGGGGAGGATTCCCCTTCATTTTAAATCGTATCGACCGGCTCTGCCGGTCGGGCGGGGCGTTTTCCGCAGTCAAATGCGTAGCATTTGCGGAGGAAAACATTTCCCGTGATCTTCGTGCAAAATGATCCTTCATTTTGCACGAGGCCGTCGACAAAGTCGACGGCCAGAACCCGCCATGGCTATGGCGGGTTTATTCATGGATAACCTCGTTTGTTTGGGTTGGGGAATACATGGTGGATGGAGCGGTTATACAAATTCAATCAGAGATATACTGCCGAATTTTTTCTTCAAAAGCCTTCGCCTGAGGGCACAACGCTTTGACTTGTTCCCAATTTTTACAGACCTGTTCGATAAGCGCAGAATAGGGACGTCTGCTTTTCTTCCCACTCGGAATGCGAACGCCAAAATAATCCTTGCTATGTGTGATGATTTTCCATGGATCGTCAATACTTTCAGGCTCTTTTTGTGAAGCGTCATAGGCTGCAATAATCCACGTATCCGTACTATCGCATGGGATCGTAATTAGGATTGGGGATGCGCCTGTGTTATTTAAAAGGGCGGACAGCAGGTTTTTTAAGTATGTAACGCGAGCAGTAACGGAACCATCGCATGCCGGATTGGGTGGTAATGCTTGAGCACATCCGCCCGCTTTGGCGATGGAGCAGTTGAGTGGGTGTTCGCTCTCTTGCCCGATGCATTGAATGTCGACAGACCGACAATACACTTCTCGCTCACATCTTGCTACATCGCCATCCATTTGAACGACAAGCAAATCCATTTTAGGGCTTACATCGTTCATATATTGCGATATACGTCCTGAATGCGTTTCACACCATTTCCATACGCCTTTCCATCCATTTCCGAAATCTTTACCCAACACAGGATGGGGCTGTAACCAGAGGAATGCGTATTCTTGTTCCATGAAGAGCATGATCGTATTTCTGATCATGTCATAATCTCGATCGCCTTCACAAACGACGCCAATTGTCTTCATAACAAATCAGGGGTTCCTCCAATTCTTCCGGATGTCCACAACTGCGAAAGGGACTGTTCAGCCTTGATCAGCTCGCCCGTCGCCATAATACGGTTGATGGACACATGTCCTGTTCTAGGCGAGCGGTCTAAGGCAAACAGACGTATATTGTCGTTGGATAAATCTAGGCCATCGAGAGCTAGCGGATTGTGCGTCGTTAAAAAGACCGTTTTCTGTTGCCGGATCATGAGGTTACAAATTTCCCGCGTTACGGACCTTGCCAGGCGAGGATGCATCGCTTGATCGAAATTGTCGACAGCAAAAATAGAGGGTGCTTTGGGGTGCAGAGCCAAACAATACATGAATAATACGTATAGCGCCCCCTCGCTCGCATCGTAAGCGGTAAAGCGCACGGTATCCTTTAGAAAACGATCTTGGAATTCAAGCACCCTTCTGCTCACGGGAACGGCGGAGTTGATTCGCTCCTTCGTCGGACTGCCGACGTTTATAGCATCAGCCCAGTCAATTAAATCAAGAACTTCATCGAGGTCGATACAAAGGCTATCGCCTAAGGCATGATCTCCATCGTGATCGTGCATGATTTCCTCTAGAGCTTCGGCAAGGCGTCCGCCATTTAATCCAATAGGAACTGCTTGCTGCGGGTCGGGAACCACGCCGCGCAACGCAGCTGTGAACGGTTGATAAATCGCATAATTTCGAAAAGGTTCCAAAGCGGGACGGAGCCTCTCCAGGCTTTGGTCTTTATCCGTCAACAGCATCCCCAAATAGCTGTCATAGTTTTCTTTTGATGCCCCGCTGCGCCCCCAAACCTTATGGCCCCCGCGCAGGAGGGTTTCTGAATGATAGCGCCACGCATTGTCATCCGACGGCGTATTCAGATGAACGCTATATTGAAAAGAATCGGGGGCATCCTCCGTCGTCCACCCCAGATCCATCGAAATCGTCTGACTACGCTTGCTATCCTTAAACGCTGATTTGTATAACGTAGGCGCACTGAGGCGAACCCCTTTTCGGCTTAACGAGTTGCCGTCGACGCGGTCGGTCATAGCGGCACTCAATACGCCGATCGCCTCAAGAAGCGTCGATTTGCCAGAACCGTTTGCACCGATGAAAATATTTACAAGGCCCGGGGAAAAGAATACGTTTTTCAACGCTTTGAAATCTCTGATTGCCAATGTCTCAATGCGCATGTTTTCTTTCCCCCAACTTATGGATAAATGCTTCATCAGCCTTCCAAATTCTTGCGTTAAGTATACGGGATAACACCTGGAATGTCAAACGCAATCTGATTCGGAGCGTTCTTCTATAGCTTCCCCGCGGCGCGCATGCCCTCCTCGGTGACGGGGTGGATCCACTTATCCTTGAGAAAGTAGCGCAGGGCGCAGACGGTCTTCACGGCGTCCTCGCTGAGGAGCATGACGAGATAGACGGCGATGAACGGCAGCTTAAACACCATGCCGCACAGGAAGGTCAGCGGCAGCGCGATGCACCACACGCACACGGTATCGAGGATGACGCCGATGCGCGTATCGCCGCCCGCGCGGAAGACGCCGACGATCGTGATATAGGGGATGTTGCGCAGGCCGATCTCCAGCCCGTAGAGCAGGATGATCTGCCGCGTGAGGCTGCGCACCGCGTCCGACACGTTGAAGAGGGAGAGGATCGGCGTGCGCAGCGCGATGAGCGCGAGGCCGACGGTGACGGACATGCCGGTCATCAGCACGGTAAAGCGGCGCGCATCGAGCTTGGCGCGGGCGAACTCGCCCATGCCGATCTGCTTGCCGATGAGCACCGAGCAGGCGTGGCACAGGCCGACGAAGAACACGAAGGCGAGGTTTTCCACCGTGCGGAAGATCGTCAGCGCGGCGTAATTGTCCGTGCCCATATGCCCGTAGATCATGTTGTAGCCCATGGTACCGACGGCCCACATGCCCTCGTTGACGAGCGCAGGCAGGCTCACGGACAGGAACTGGCGCAGAAAGGCCGCATCCCAAGCGAAGAGCCGGCGAAAGGGCGCGCGCAGCAGCGTACGGCGCGCGATGGCCACGCCGTATAGCACGACGACGTTGACCCAGGCGGCGAGGGTGGTGGCGATGGCCGCGCCGCGCAGCCCCATCGCGGGCGCGCCCAGTTTGCCGAAGATGAGGACGTAGTTGAGCGCAGCGTTGGTGAGAACGGAGCAAAGCGAGGCGAGCACGGGCAGGCGCACCTCCTCGGTGGAGCGCAGTAGCGTGCTCGCTGCCTGGCTGAGCGCGAGGCCCAGGTAAGAGAAGCATACCATGTTGAGATAGCTACAGCCCTGCTCGATGACCACGGGATCCTTTGTGAAGAGCTGCATGACAAACGCGGGGGCGAAGCGGCCCACGAACATGAAGAGCACGGCGGGAATGCAGGCGCCCGTCAGCAACAGGCCGAACGTGCGGTGGATGCCGCGCACATCGCGCACGCCCCAGTACTGCGCGAGAAAGACGGCCCCGCCGCTGGTCACGCCGAAGAAGAGGATGTTCATCACCCACGACCACTGGCCGGCCATGCCGACCGCGGCGAGGGGGACGTCGCCGAGCGAGCCGATCATGACGGTATCGACCAGCGTGAAGGACGAGAGCAGCAGGTTTTGCAGCGCGATGGGCAGCGCCAGGCGCAGGGCGGACCGCCAGAAGCCGCGATCCGCAAAAAGGTTTTTGAGGCGCATACATGTCTCCTTTGGTAAATTAACAGAAAGAAGGCTCCCGTGCAGGGAGCGGAAGGGGAGAGGTGGGCTACAGGTGTGTGAAGCATTTTCTACGTGATAATGACATTAGCGCGGTGCGCGCCCCTACATGGGTTTGAAGCATTATCGCCGGGAGCCGTCGCTTTGGCGAGAGGCTATCGTCAGGACTGGGGCGGCTTGCGCTCGGAGAGGGTATAGATCGAATCCATGAGCCGTCCCAGCTGCGTCTCCTCGGGCAGCTCGGTGCCCTCCATCGCCAGGCAGGCGAGGGCGTAGTGCACGATGCTGTAGTAGTTGAGCCCGGTGGGCCGGCGCATCTTGAGCCAGTAGCGGCCAAAGCCGATGATGCGCTCGCGGTTCTTTTCGAGCATGTCGTCCAGCTCATTGATGTAGTTGATGCCCAGATAGGCGAGCTTTTGCGGCACCTTCTGGCGCACGATGAACTCGGTGTCGAACGTCATGGGGATCGCTTGGCCCTCCGCGATGGCCGCGTTGATGGAGCGTACGGTTTCGGACGTATCCAGGTATTTGCCCAGCGACGTGATGTTGATGTCGGTCCGCAGCACGCGCTCGATGCGGTCGATGGAGTGGCTGTAGCGCTCCACCTCGTCGCGCACGTTGCAAAACTCCTCGTCGAGCAGCTCCAGCGAGGCGGAAAGGCGCGAGAGCCGCCTGCGCACGATGCGGGGGATCTCAAAATCGTTCTTGTAGCCCAGGCCGTGTTCGATCTCGGCCCAGGCGTGCTGCAGCACCGTGCGGATCTGGATTTCAAAGGCCACGTCCGCATAGGGTTGGTATTCCGCCAGCTGCAGACGCGTCTTGGAAAAGCGAACGATCATGTGCAGCGAGTTGTAGCCGAAATCGACGGCCTCCTGCTTTTTGCGCCGCCGCTCCACGATCTCGACCACGTCGAACTCGCGCGCGCAGAGCGCCTGCACGCGGTCGACGTCGTCCTCAAACAGGGTGATGACGCGGCAGCCGATCACATCCGTAATGTCGCAAAGCGCCTGATACTTATGCTTGAAGCGCACCTTGCGGCGCAGCTTCTCTTCGCTCTTGATGCGGATAGACAGGTTGGAGATGGAGATCCCCTCGCGTTCGATCAGCATGGGCAGGATATCTTGCAGGTCGGAGGCCATATGGCTGAACAGTTCCCTTTTCTGGGCGAACTCGGCCATGATGCGCTCTTCAAATTGTTCGGGGATCGCCAATTCCGACATGGGGCAGCCCTCTTCTCCAGTAGTGATTATGCCTCCGGCGCGTCGTCGCCCTGAATATCATCCGCGGCCCCGTCGCCTTCGCCCAGCACGTCGTCGGGAATCTGCGCGCCGATCTGCTCGGCCGCCTTCTTCCAGTTCTCCAGGATCGTCTCCTTGCGCAGCGGCGCGTTGCAATCCGGGCAGGGGGTCAGCTTGTCGAAGGGGGAGGTATCCAGGTCGCCGTAGGTGAAGTCGCCGGTCAGCGGCAGGAAGCGCTTTTTGACGTTCGGGCACTCCGCCACCGCGTGGTACATCTTGCCGCCGTCGAGATTGCGGTAGAGCGGCGTGTCGTCCGCGGGCAGGTCGGGCGGGGGCATGGTACGGCCCTTGTCCTCCCAGACGAGCACCTTGGTGTTCTTTTTGAGGTTATCCCACAGCCAGCGCATGTTTTGGCCCTGTTCGTTCTTGGAGCGCTGGATGCGGATGCAGCCGTGGCTCGCCTTTTGGCCCAGATAGGCCTCAAAGTTGGCATAGCGCCGCGTCGTGCCGTCGGAGCCGAGCTTGTGCGGCACCTCGTGCAGCAGCGTGCCGCCGTTGATGCGCATGCCCATGTCGCAGTACATCAGGCCGGAGCCCGAGCCGCTCGTGAACTGGCCCACCCAGCTGACGACGAGGAATTCGCCCGCGGGCGTCTCGTTGTAGGGTTGGGACTTCGTGGGGAAGCCCGTGGAGCATATCAGCTCGCCGATGATCTTGCCGTCCTCGAAGATGTAGAGCTTCTGCGTGAGCTTGTCGACCAGCAGCGCGTATTTATCGGAGGGCGTCACGCTCTTGAGCAGGCTGGTCTTCACATAGCCCTGGATGAGCTTGGCCGCCTGATCCTCGATGTGCTGGGATTCCCACTTCGTGCCGTCGTTGGAGTAGGCCTCGATGAACGTATAGCCGTTTTGATCCTCCGAGAGGATGTTTACGCCCTGCGAGGTGCCGTGCAGCTCGCCCGCGACGTTTGTGCGGGGGCGCAGATCCGCCCCGGCCTCGTAGGTCGGCAGCACGTGCTCGCGCTGATCTACGTCGAGTACGGTGATGGGCTGCATCATGATCTCCCAGATCGCCTGCTGATGCTCCGGGTCGCCGAGGTCGTAGTCGTCCGGGTTCATCTCCCAGAACGTCTTGGCGGTGGGTACGGGCTTCTTCGTCGCCTCGGGCGCGGGCGTGCGTGCGGGGGCGGGGGTCTTCTCCGCGCCGTCGCCGTTGTCGCCTGCGGTTTCCCCCGCATCCGCGCCGGGCTCGTCATCCGCCTCGGGCGCGTCTGCCTCGGACGTATCCGCGCCGGACGTATCCGGGCCGTGCACGACGTCGAACGAGATCATCTGCGCGGCCGATTCGTTGCCCGCATCGTCGGTCAGGCGCAGCAAAATGCCCCACGTGCCCTCGGCGAGCGGCTCATCCTCTGCGATATAGCCGTTCCAGCGCAGCATACCGTGGCCTTCCTTGACGGGCAGCTGGCCGAGCGTGCTCAGCTCCGACCCGTCGTCGAGGTTGTAGAGCGTCGCCGTCACCGTGCCCGCGACGCTGGAATCAAACTCGATATACCAGCCCTCGCCCACCGTGAGCACGGAATCGTCGGCGATCACGTTGGTCAGCTCGGGCGCGCCGCCGCCTTCTTCGCCCAGGGCAGGAAGCGCGCTGAGCAGCAGGAGCAGCGCCGTCAGGATGGAGAGGATGCGTTTTGCCATCATGGAACCCCCGTATCTTTTTCATAAGCTGGACGGTTCAGCCGCCGCGCGGCCACCGCGGGCGGAAGAACCCTCTCATTTAAACGAATGAGGCATAAAAAATCTTGCGCCCGGCGCATATAACCCTATTATATCATAAAGCGGCCCGCGGCCTCAAGGCCTGCGTACGGGCTGCCGGAAAAAACCTGGGGATCGGGGGCGCATTTTGCGCCGCCGCCGCGATTGACAGGACCTATGGGGTCATGTAAAATGGGAGGCAGGGCATGATTTCTAGAAGCGCTGTGCGAGAATCAGGATGCTCCGGTTGCGAAGGGGGTGTTGTGCGTGGAAGGCGGCAAGCAGAGGACCGTCGCAAGCCGCGGGATGGTCGCGGGGGTATGCGCTCTGGCGCTACTGCTCATCCTCTTCGCGCTGACAGATTACCTCTCCTATACCGCGCGGCGCACACGCGAGCGCTATCGGGAGATCGTCGGGGATTGGACGCAGCATGCGGCGCAGGTGCTGCACACGCAGGTGCAGGGCGGGCAAGAGGCGCTCTACGCCTGCGCGCTGCGCCTATCCCAGATGGCGGATTTGCATAGCCGGCAGGCCTACGAGGGGCTTGCCGCCATCGTCAGGCGCGGCAAGCTGTTCGATGGGGCGGGGCTGCTCTTTCCGAACGGTATGGGCTGTACCGACGGCGGGCAGACATTCGACGCGAGCGGCAACCGCCTGATGCAAGAGGCGCTGCTGGGGCGCGAGGGCGCGTCCACCCTCTTCATCTCGCCGATCATGGACGAGCGCGTCTTCGTGCTGGGCACGCCGGTCTATCGAAACGGGCAGGTCGTCGCCGCGGCGTACGGCGCCTATTCGGTGGATCGCGTGCTCGACAGCCTGAGCGGCAAGAGCACGGGCTTTGACGAAAGCGAGCAGCTACAGCTCTTCACGGGCTCCGACCCGAAGGCCGGTTCGAACCGGCTATCGCCGGAATCGTACCTGGATGGGTACAGCGATGAACGGGTGCTGGCGGACATCGCCGCGGGCCGCAGCGGTTTTTGCGCCTATATGGAGGACGGGCAGAAGCGTTACGCCGCGTATGTGCCGGTGGGGATCGGGGATTGGTACCTCTCCGCCAGCATTCCCGCCTCGATCGTGGAGGCGGAATCCCGCTACATGGGCTGGTCGGGCACGCTGATGCTCGTCAAGACCGTATTGGTGCTGGTGTTGCTCATCGCGTACATCACCTGGGTGATCCGCCGTTCGCGCCGCGCGCTGGAAGAGGCGAACCGCGACCTTAGCATCAGCCGCAGCCGCTATGAGCTGGCGGCGCGGCACCTGGCCTGCGCGGTCTTTGAATACGACATCGCTAGGGGCGTCATCACGCTGACGACGCCGGGCGCTTTCCCCTTGCCCATCCGCCCGCGCACCGAGGGCGTTCCCGAAAGCCTGCGCGAGACGGTGCGCGCGCAGGACGAAGAGACGCTGCTGCGCTGCTACCGCGAGATCGCCGGGGGTGCGAGCACGGCCTCGTGCCGCGTGCGCATCCCGCGCGACGCGAAGGAGGGCACATACTGGATTCAAGTCTGCATGACGGGCGTAAAGGATGCGAAGGGGGACGCCGTCTACGCCGTGGGCACGCTGGAAGACGTGACCGCGCAGGAGGAGGCGCGCCTGCGCCGCATGGACGAGGCGCGCTACCGCAGCGCCCTTATCGCGGAGGCGGGCAACGCCTACGACCTGAACTTCACCCAAGGCACGATCGCGGGCGAGGAGGCGGAAAACGCGCGCTTCTTCGGGCTGCCGGGGCGTGGCGCGGCCCTGCCGCTAAGGGAGGCCGTGCGGCAGGCGGCGGCGGACCGCGTCTGCCCCGCCTATCGCGATGCGTTCACGCACCTGCTCAGCCCCGAGGCGGCAAAGGCCGCGCTGGCGGCAGGCCGGGACGACCTGCGGCTCGAGCTGTGTGGGCGCGGCCCGCGGGGAGAGGAGCGCTGGAGCCTTTGTGCGCTGCGCCTGAGCCGCGGGGCCTCGGGCGATTTGCTGGGCACGCTGTACGTCAAGGACATCCACGACAGCAAGACCCGCGAGATAGCGCTGCGCCGCCAGGCGGAGCACGATATGCTGACGGGGCTGTACAACCGCGCGGGCCTGCGGCGGCTCGCGGACGGCATCCTGCTTGCGCTGGGCGCCGGGGACGTGCACGCGGTGCTGGTGATCGACCTGGACGATTTCAAGCGCGTCAACGATACCTTCGGGCACGCGGCTGGCGACCGGCTGCTCAGCGCGGTGGGCGCGCGGTTGACCGCGGCGATGCGCGGCGGCGACATCGTCGCGCGCATCGGCGGGGACGAATTCCTCGTGTTTGCGCGCTTTATCGGCAAGCCGCAGAACGCCGCGCGCGTAGCGGAGAAGGCGCTCGCGGCGGTCTGCGGGGAATACGGCGGCGAGGGCGTGGATTGCCTGCTCTCTTGCACCGTGGGCGCGGCGGTCGCGCCGCGCGACGGAACGGACCTGAACACGCTTTACCAGCGCGCGGACGAGGCGCTTTACCGGGCCAAGGAGCAAGGGAAGGGCTGTTACCGCATCGCGGGCGAGCAGGGGGCGGACGGCCCTCATTAAATAGGAAAACGAAGGGGAAAGATGTATGCTGCTCATTCGAAACGCAAAGATCCTTACGATGGAGGATGAGGACTATCCGCACGGCGGCGACATCCTCGTAAAAGAGGGCCGGATCCTCGCCGTGGGCACGGACCTGCCGGCGGCAGGCGCACAGGTATTCGACGCCAAGGGGCTGTACGCCCTGCCGGGCATCGTCGACGCCCACAGCCACATCGGCATGTGGGAGGACGCCCTGAACTTCGAAGGCGCGGACGGCAACGAGGAGACCGCGCCCGTCACCGCGCAGCTGCGCGCCATCGACGGCATCAACCCGCGCGACCGCTGCTTTGAAGAGGCGCTGCGCGCGGGCGTCACCTGCTGCGCGACCGGCCCCGGCAGCGCAAACGTCGTAGGCGGGCAGTTCGCCCTGCTCAAGACCTACGGGCGCACGTTGGACGCGCGCATCGTCAAGGAGCCGCTCGCGCTCAAGGTCGCATTCGGCGAAAACCCCAAGACGGTGTACAACGAGCGCAAGGAGACGCCCATGACCCGCATGGCCACCGCGGCGCTGCTGCGTCAGGCGCTCGTGGACGCGCAGACGTACCAGGCGAAGCGCCGCCTGGAAGACGAAAGCGACCGGCCCGACCGCGATTTGGGCAAGGAAATCCTCGCCGCGGCGCTCGACGGCGGCCTGCTCGTCAAGGCGCACGCGCACCGCGCGGACGACATCATGACCGCGCTGCGCATCGCGGCGGAGTTTAACCTGCGGCTCTCGCTCGAGCACTGCACCGAGGGATACCTCATCGCAGAGGAGCTGCGCTCGGCGCAACAGGCGCGCGGCGTACGGGTGATCCTGGGGCCGCTGTTCACGGACCGCTCCAAGCCGGAGCTGCGCGAGCAGTCCTACAAGGCCCCGGCCCTGCTCGAGCGCGCGGGCGTGCGCTTCGCGCTGATGACCGACCATCCGGTGATCCCCATGCAGCACCTGCTGGTGACCGCCATCGTCGCTTCGCGCGAGGGGCTCTCCGAGCGCGGCGCGCTGCTCGCCGTCACGAAGAACGCCGCCTGGGCCGTAGGCGTGGAGGACTGCGTCGGCTCCATCGCGCCGGGCAAGGATGCGGACATCGCGCTCTACGACCGCGACCCGCTCGATGCGCGCGCGCACGTCAAGGCCGTGCTCGCGGGCGGCAGCTGGGTAGAATGACGGGGGAAGAGGAAAATGGATATCGACGGCCTCGTGGACGAGCTGCAAGCGATCTATGCGGCTAAGCGCTGCATTCGCAACAAAGAGGCCTTGCAGCTGTTATCCGCGTATCAGGCGCTTCCACAGGATGCGGACCAGCTGATAGAGGCGCTGTTTGCGATAGGTTTTGTCTGGGCCTTAGCAAAGGAATCCGACGATGCGCGCGATGCGGTCTGGATCGAGGACCGGGAACTGCTTCACGCGGTTTTTTCCCTCGAGACGGCGACCGCATCCCAGGCGGCGTGCGGCGTGCGCCGCCTGTCGTTGGATGCGTGGCGATCCTGGATGAGGCAAACCAAAGCGGGAGATACGCAAGCGTTGAACCGGATATTCGACGTGTGCTTGCACGTAGGGCTCAAAATCGCCGTCGTCGCTAACATGGACAACAGGTGTGAATGGGAAGATCTGGCGCAGGAGATCGCGCTGGGTCTGATGTACGCCATACGGGACTATAACACGTGGCACCATGGTTGTTTTTTCTTTTTCATGCCCTTGTTCGTCAGGCAGTTCATGGAGAGGGCCATTGCGTGCAATAAGTCCTTATCCCGATCGGTTTTATCGCTGGATGCGCCTGTCGGCAAAGGGAAACGCCTTTGCGACGTCCTGCGCATGCCGGAGCGTCTAACGCCCTTTGAAATTGTCTATCGGGTTTATCTGAGGGATTATATGGGTGACTTGGCGACAGATAGATATCATATCTATGATAAAGAATTCTTGTGGGCTCGCTACGGTCTGAGTCTATCTCGCGTACATACGGTAAAGGAAGTTGCGAATCTTTTCGATGTAAGCATTGAACGCGTTGAAAAAGCGGAAAAACGAGCGCTAAAGAATATTCGGCGGTCGATGAAGCATTGGGATTAAGGGAAAAAGCGGCGTCGTGCTCTCGTCATCGGAGGGCGCGACGCCGCATGTCTTGCATCGATTAAAGCTTCGCGTTCTCGGCGCGGTTGATGGCGGAGAGGATGCCCTTGACCGAGGCGAAGTTGATGTTATGCTCCGTGCCCACGCCCCACACGCGCTGACCGCTGGGCGCGCGCAGCTCGATATAGGCGACGGCCTGCGAGTCGGAGCCCTGGGAGATGGCGTGCTCGCTGTAGCCCAGGAAGGTATACCCTTCGATGCCCGCCTGGTGCAGCGCGCCGAAGAAGGCGTCGATCGGGCCGTTGCCGCGGCTCTCAAGCTGCACGAAGTCGTCGCCGATAGAGAGCACGCCCGAGAAATGCGTGACGTTCGCACTCGCGCCCGATACGGCCTCCTCGTAGAACTTCGCGCGGGAGAGGGCGTAGGGCTTTGTGATGTTGAGGAATTCGCGCTCGAAGAGGCGGAGCACCTCGTCCGACTCCAGCTCGCGGCCCGTGCTATCGCAGGCCTTTTGTACGACCGCGCCGAACTCCGGGTGCATGCCCTTAGGCATATGGTAGCCGTAGTTGTGATCCATGATAAACGCCGCGCCGCCCTTGCCGGACTGGCTGTTGATGCGGATGATGGGCTCGTATTCGCGGCCTACGTCCGCCGGGTCGATGGGTAGATAGGGGATCTCCCAATAGGGGCTGCCCGATTCGCGCATGTATTCGTGGCCTTTGTTGATCGCATCCTGATGCGAGCCGGAGAAGGCGGTAAAGGCCAGCTTGCCCGCATAGGGCGTGCGCTCGGGCACCTTCATCTTGGTGCAGCGCTCGTAAACCTCGCGCACCGCGTCGATGTGGCCAAAGTCGAGGTGCGATTCCACGCCTTGGGTGTGCATGTTCAGCGCGATGGTGACGATATCCAGGTTGCCTGTGCGCTCGCCGTTGCCGAACAGCGTGCCCTCGACGCGCTCCGCGCCCGCCAGCAGCGCCAGCTCCGCGCCCGCGACGCCCGTTCCGCGGTCGTTATGCGGGTGGATGGAGATGATCGCCGCCTCGCGCTGAGGCAGACGGCGGATGAAGGATTCGATCTGGTCGGCGTACGTGTTGGGCGTGCACATCTCGACCGTGTTGGGCAGGTTGAGGATGATGGGGTTCGCCTTCGTCGCGCCGACGGCCTGCATGACGGCATGGCAGATCTCGACGGAAAAGTCGACCTCCGTGCCGGAGAAGGACTCCGGGCTGTACTCCAGACGGAAGTTCGTGCCGGACGTATCCTGCTCTACGAGCTCGCGGATGAGCTTCGCGCCCGCGACCGCGATGTCGACGATGCCCTGGCGGTCCTTCTTGAAGACGACCTTGCGCTGCAGGGTGGAGGTAGAGTTGTAGAAGTGGACGATGACGTTCTTCGCGCCGTGCACGGCCTCGAACGTCTTGCGGATGAGGTGCTCGCGCGCCTGCACCAGCACCTGAATCGTCACGTCGTCCGGGATGTAATGCCCGTCGATGAGCGCGCGCAGGATTTCATATTCCGTCTCCGAGGCGGAAGGGAAGCCGACCTCGATCTCCTTAAAGCCCACCTGTACCAGCATCTTGAAGAAATCCAGCTTCTCCTGCAGGTTCATGGGCGTCTCCAGTGCCTGGTTGCCATCCCGCAGATCGACGGAGCAAAAGACGGGCGCCTTGTCGATCACGCGGCTGGGCCACCTGCGGTCGGGCAGGTCGATCTGGGTAAACGGGACGTACTTCTTGCAGCCTTTGTTCATGTAAGCTTCCTCCTTCAATTGCCCCGGCGGCGGGGCGCGGCCACACAGGCCGGTCGGTCGCGGGGCGTGCGATGGAACAGAAAAAGCGCCCCTGTGCCTTGCAACATAGGGGCGCTGTATCGCGCGGTACCACCCTAATTCAGCCGCCGTAGACGACGGCCCTCAAATCGGTCTCCATCAAGACCTGGATCTATAACGCGATCATACGTCCTGCACTTTCCCGGCGCTCAAAAGGGCGCGAGGCGGTGTCGGCGGCGGCCCGGCGGCTCGGTCACGTATTCGCGATACGCTCCCTCGCGCCGGTCTTTGCCTCCTACCCTCGCATCCCTT